>JBDLHW010000070.1:0-9182 GCA_039715155.1 Campylobacterota bacterium
TTACGAAAAATGAGTTTAACAACAGAGTCTCTCCCCAACTTCTACTTAATAAGATTTACTTATAATTTAAATATATATTTATAATTACTTAAACTAATATGTGATAAGATTACCGTAAAACAACAGAAGGATGAGTAATGAAAACAGTAATCACACTTGCTACAACTGCCTTGTTAAGCAGCTCACTTTTAGCAAATGCAGACATGCAGACACAGATAGATGAGCTCACTAAAGAGGTTCAAAAACTCAAAAAAGATAGCTCTAGAACTAAGAAGTCACTCTCTGGAGTAAAAAAAGCTACCGGTGGGGATAACATCAAGTTTGGTTTAGATTTTAGAAATGCCGTTGATGTTATTGAATATAAGAATAATGATACTGGTGCAGTTGCTAAGAATGATTCACTTTTAACAAGCAGACTATACCTAACTATGGCTGCTGCACCTATGAAAGGTTTAATGTTTAAAGGTAAACTGGCAATCTACTCAACTTGGGGTTCACATCTTTATGTAACTGATGCTCCGCTAAAAGATTGGTCGGCATCTTCTAAAGCAGCTGATACTGTAATGAGAATCAAAGAGGCTTATTTTGTATATTCTAATTCCATAGGTGAGCAACCTATCAGTTTTAGTATTGGTAGAAGACCTTCAACTAATGGTTTCTTAGCGAACTATAGAGAAAATGAACCAAATTCGGGTTCACCTTTAGCTCATATTACAAATATGGAAGTAAACGCAGCAATGGTTAAACTTAGCTGGGATAGATTTATAGAGGGTGCATATACTAAACTTGTATATGGTCGTGCTCACAGTGGTGAGATGGAAGGTGTATATGGAGATGACTCAGCAGCTAGATTTCCTTATGCTGACTTAGATACATCTGCAGAAGATGAAAGTGTTGACTTTTTTGTAATGCCAGGTGATGCTTATAATAATGGACAGTATCAAGTTATGTATCAGTGGGCTCATATTTTTAACACAAAAGGTCAAAATGTTTCTACTGCTACAAAAAAAGTTGCAGCAGGTACGGCTGATCTGTTTTCTGTAGGTCTAAAAGTTGAAGGTATCGGTGATGAGATTAGTGACTTTCTTGATGAGACTACAGTTTTTGCTTCTGCTGCATATACAAAATACAATGCAGATAGCGGATATCAGATTTTAGGTAATGAGGGTGGAAGCGAAAGTGGTCAGTCTATCTGGGTTGGAGCTATTATCCCTGATGGGCTTACAGACAGTGGTAAATTTGGTTTTGAGTACAATCATGGTTCAAAATACTGGACTCCTATGACTTGGGCAGAAGATACTGCAATAGGTTCAAAGGTAGCTGTTCGTGGTGATGCTTATGAAGCTTACTGGAACTTTGACCTTTTTGGTGTGAAATATCTGCCTTCTCAAATCAGATACACTTACGCACAACATGACTACACTCCAAATATCAACTGTGCAGGTTGGGAAGAACCTATAGCAGCTGATATTACAGCTCAAGATATTAGATTAGCTGTCTCTTACAGATACTAAGTAATATAGGCACCTATGCTCTTTAGCATAAGGTGTCTATATAAAAATTATAATATATAACTATCAATATCTCATAATATTTTCTTATAGCTTTCATATTGTTACAAAGTAAACACATTTTATGCTCTCTTTTTAAAATATTAACTTCCTTTTAACACCATAACTGATAATATCATCACATATTTATCACAAAGGGAAATTATGAAAAAGATAATTACACTATCTGCTATTGCATTTTTAGCTACTACTACATATGCAAATACAGACATGCAGGCTCAAATTGACGAGCTAACTGCAAAGATTGAAAAGCTTGAAAAGAAACAGGCTAAAACTAATAAGAAAATCAGCAATGTAAATAAACTTGCTGCTAAAGATAATATCAAGTTTGATGTTGATTTTAGGACTTCTTATGACAACATCCAGTACGAAACTGCGGGTGGAACAAGATATAAAAATGAAGCTCTGTTCTCAAACCGTTTATGGTTAGGTATGGGGTATGCACCTACTGATACAATGCTATTTAAAGGTCAGTTGTCAATGAATAAGGCTTTTGGTGCAAGTTATGATCAACGTGCTACGGGTATGTCTTATGACACATTTGACTGGGTTGTAAATGACACGTTAACTGATGAAAAATTAAAGGTTAGGGAAGCATACTGGTTATGGACTCCAACTGTTGGTGGTTTCCCTACAACTCTAAGTATTGGCCGTCGTCCTGCAACTAATGGTTTTTTAGGTAACTTAAGAGAAGATGATAAAAATGCAAAATCTCCTTTAGCTCACGTAATTAACATGGAGTTTGATGGAGCAAGTGCTTCTATAAAACTAGACAAATATGTTCCGGGTATGTCATTTAAACTTTGTCTTGGTCGTGGCTTAACTAATGCAGCAGGTTGGGCAAATAGTACTGGTATGAACTATATAGAAAATGGTGCTCTTGACACATCTGATATGGCTGGTATTATATTTGTACCGTATGATGATGGGCAATACTCTGTTAAAACAACATGGTACAGAGGCTACAGTTTACCAGGTGTTGATATGGGTACTGGTGGTTTAAAAACAACTGGTGACATGGATGGTGCTGCAGTCTCAGTTCTAGCTGATGGTATTGGTGATGAGATTAATGACTTCTTAGATGAAACTAAGATTTTTGCTTCGTATGCGATAACAAATTCTCATCCTGATGCTGGACAGACTATGTTAGGTAGTCTGCATAGCGAGGCTGGTGAATCTTACTGGATTGGTACACAGATGCCAAACTTAACGGGCGGTAAATTTGGACTAGAGTATAACCATGGTTCTAAATACTGGAGACCATTTACTTATGGTGAGGATACTATGGTTGGTTCTAAAATGGCTGTTCGCGGTAACGCTTATGAAGCTTACTGGTCTCAACCTATAATTCAAAAAGGAAGTACGGATGTATTTTCTATGCAAGTTAGATATACTTACTTAGATTATGATTACACTGGATCAAATGCTTTCTTTGGAGACTATAGTAAGCCTATAAAAATTGACGATCCTCAGGCTGTAGCAATGGGTGCAGTTAAAACTGCTCAAGACATCCGCGTTTATTTCAGATACAGATACTAAAAAATATTTAAGGAGCCTCTCGGCTTCTTATCTTACCTACCTAAATCAATATAACCTATATAATCTAAACTTTTATAAACTCTCCAATTGTATACTTTAGATACACTTCTTAAATAAATCTGATAAAAAAAACTAATATTAAGCCTTAAAGGAGTATGATTGTCTACTTTATCACAAAAAGAGGAAGAAATAATGAAAAAAAACGAAATCATAGAAGAAATCTTACAAGAAGTTGATAAACATCCAGAGATTATGTCTCGTCGTGATGCAATGAAATACCTAACTATGTCTCCGCTAGCAGCGTCAGTGCTTGCAAGTACGACTGTTGGTGCTTCATCTGTGACTGCTTCAGATGCTACAGGCAAGATTGTTATTGTTGGTGGTGGTCTTGCTGGTATGAGTACTGCAGCTCGTCTTAATAACACACTATCTAACGCAGATATCACAGTTATTGAACCAGATCCACTATCTGTATCTTACCAAGCGGGTCAAACTCTCATAGCTGGTGGTCTTTGGGAACAAGACGACATCGTATATAAAAGAGATGACAAACTGCCATCTGGTGTTAAACTAATCAAAGGTAGTGTAACTGCATTTGATCCTGATAACAACAAAGTTACTGTTGATGAGAACCAAGAGATATCTTATGATCAGATGATTATAGCAACTGGTCTTATGCTTAACTACGGTGCGATTAAAGGTCTTGACGGGGTTATTACTTCATCTGGAGCTGACAATGCAGCTGTCAAAAATAGCGGTGTCGGTAAAGATGGCCTTCACTCTCTCTACTTTGCAGATGGTTCTGCTTCAACATGGGATGGTATAGAAGAGTTAATAGCTAAAGCTAAGACTCATACAGGTTCTCAAAAGCTACAAGCTGTCTTTACTCACCCTAACACTCCTATTAAGTGTGGTGGTGCTCCTAAGAAAATCATGTATCTTACAAACGCTCGTTTAGAAGAAGCTGGCGTTAGAGAGAAAGTTGAACTGACTTTCTATCCAAATGGTGGCGGTATGTTTGGTATTAAAGATTACCATACTGCAATCGTTAAGCAGTTTGAGACTCGTGGTTTCAAGTGGCACTATAAGCACAATCTAATCGAAGTAGATACCGCTGCTAAAACTGCTGTCTTTGACAAGCATTGGCAAGAGAAAGGTGAATACGATGAGGATTTGGAAGAGTATGAAATGGTTACTAAGCACGAACGTGTTGAAGTAAAATATGATTTCATGCATGTTACTCCTCCAATGAAAGCTCCAGATGTTGTAGCTTCATCTAAAATTGGTTCAGTTAAAGGTTGGGTACCGGTAAATAAAGAGACTCTACAACATGTTAAATTCAAAAACATATGGTCTCTTGGTGATGTTGCAGCTGTACCAATGGGTAAAACTGGTGGATCTGCTCGTAAACAGTACAAAGTTGTTGTTGACAATGTGATTGCTTCAATGGAAGGTAAATCTACTTTACCATCTAAATATGACGGTTATACAGTATGTCCGCTTATAACTAACATCGGTACAGTTATGTTAGCTGAGTTTAACTGGGCTTCTAAGAAAGCAGGTTCTGGTGTAAATGCTGCGTCATTCCCGCTTGACCCGACTCAAGAGAGATGGATTTGGTGGTTACTGAAAGTTTACGCTCTTAAACCTATGACAATCATGGGTATGCTTAGCGGTAGAGCTTAATTTTTAATCCTCTTTTGAGGATTAAAACAGTAATTCATCATTATAAAATGTTACATCTATTATAAATCAAATAAATTAATTGTATAATAAATGCTATATTTACTATTAATGAGATAAAATATACAGATTAAAAATAGGAGAAATAATGAAAAACATTATGAAAATTGCACTTGGTGCAGCTATATTATTAAGCATGAGTGCTACAACTGCTACTGCAAGTGTAGATAAAGGTAAAAAACTTTATATGAAAAAACTAAAATCAGCGTGTAACCTTAGTGGTGGAGCAATGGCTGGTAAGCACACTGTTGATGAGTGGATAGAGATTAATGAAGCTGGAAAACTTGCTGATGAAATCAAAACAATTTGTCCAGGTGTTAAAGACAAAGCTGTAAAAGAAAAATATCTTGAGCACTACTTTGATTTCTTCAAAGAGTTCGGAAGCGATAGCGGAAACGTTCCTTCTTGTTAATTCTTTTTTGAGTCACTCACGTGGCTCATAAACCTTCATACACCTTTTCACTGCAAAACAATCGCGTTTTACAATTCAAACACAATACTTCTATACAGATAGCAAGACTCCACTCATTTTCTAAAACCAAATCAAAAAATATATTTACAAATACTATAGCCTTTCATGAAAACCTGCTTGCATGCAGTAGTCAAGATGGAGAGATAGTAGTCGTAAATATATATACCAGAAAAAAAAGCATAATAAAAACATCAAATCTTCACATAGAGACCCTAAGGTTTTTAGATAAAAACATACTACTTATAAGTGATCTCAATGGATCTCAAGTATATGATTTAAGAAGCTATACCCTAAGGGATATTAACTCTCCATCTATTCTAGCTCTTTTAAACAGACAAAAGAATATAGATCTAAAAACCCTCTCATCCTCTTTTTTAAAGCCTCTAATAGATGAAAAGTCTCTTGCCTTAGCCTTTGAGTTGGTTGATAATAATCCTATGCTCAGAACTACTCCAGAGCATAATAAGATTGAAGAGATGTACAGAGTTGTATTCACTCAAGCTATAGAAGAGCTTCGCAAGGGGAAAAAAAACAGTGCACTTAGACTACTGGAGGGCTTCAAGGATATAAACTCTAAAAAAGAGGAAATGAATGCACTCTTTATAGATTTTAAACACTATGAGAGGTTTAAACTGCATATCTCTGAGGAAAAATACTCAATCGCTTATGCTCTATGTTCTAAACACTCTCTATTAATGCTAACACCAGAGTTTAAAGAGATGGAAGATATCTATAATGAAGCATTTAAACTTGCACAAGAGCAGATGCTGATGAATCAAAAAGAATTAGCCACCCAAACTCTAAGTCAATACATAACAATATTATCCAAGAGAAGTCAAATAAAAAATCTACTTAGCGGTGATTACAGTTATGACAACTCATCTAAAGAAAAAAGCGAAGCAGAGATTCAAAATGAGATATTTCTGCATGCATACAATAAAAAAAGTTTCAAAGAGTGTTATGAGATAATTGATAACTACTCCATGGAGGATTTGGAACTTGTGACTCTCTTAGAAAAACACTGGGTTAAACTGATGATAGAGTGTGAAAATCATGCACTTAATGGTGATATAAAAGCTATTAAAAGAGTGCTGGGTGAGCTTATTAGCACTAAAACTAGAGTTGATAAGATAGGTGATCTTCTAAGAGTTGCATTTTACTCTAAGATTAAAACTCTTCATCAGAGTAAAAAATTT
This sequence comes from Campylobacterota bacterium, assembly GCA_039715155.1. Lineage (GTDB taxonomy): Bacteria > Campylobacterota > Campylobacteria > Campylobacterales > Sulfurimonadaceae > Sulfurimonas. The sequence goes on from JBDLHW010000070.1 coordinate 6,522, forward strand.
TCTACTGCAGAGAATATTATCTACTCATATATAGATATATTTGGTATGGATATTGAGATAAAAGAGATTATGAAAGAGTTTGAAAAGGGAAGTTCAAAAAAACTCGCACTCACTCACCATGAAGATGAAAAAGTTTTAAGAAGTGATTGGTTGAACGCAGCGATTATAGTGGAGTCTTAGAATCCTTCATAAGTTCTAAAAGCTCATTGATTGCATCTGCAAAGCTCACTTTAAACGTTGCACCCTGCGAGATAAACCTCTCCATTAAATCTTTTTTTCCTATCGCCTCATCAAGTTCACCATCGCTGCCTTTTGTATAAGCACCGATACGTATCAGTGTCTCATTCTCTTTTAAAAGTGTATAGAGGCGTCTAAATTTCATAACTGCTCTAAAATGATCTTCAGAGATTATATCATTCATTACTCTTGATGCTGAGTTTAAAATGTGAACAGGCGGATAGATACCAAAGTCTGTCATCTCACGTGAGAGGACAATATGTCCATCCAGGATAGAACGGGACTGATCGGCAATTGGATCACTCATGTCATCACCCTCTATTAAAACTGTAAAAAATGCAGTGATAGAGCCTTTGCCCTCCTCTTTTCCCGCTCTCTCCATGAGCTGTGGTAAAAGAGTAAGCGAAGATGGCGGATACCCCTTTGAAGTCGGCGGCTCACCCAGGGCGAGTCCTATCTCACGTTGAGCCATTGCAAACCTCGTTACAGAATCCATGATAAAAAGAACATCTTCTCCTCTGTCTTTAAAGTGCTCTGCTACACTCATCGCAGCAAAAGCACCATACTTTCTCATTAGTGGAGAGTCATCAGATGTTGCTACGATAATAACAGTATTTTCAAGATTCCCGCTAAGATTTTTCTCTATAAACTCAGGTACCTCACGTCCACGCTCACCGATTAGTGCTACAACCTTTATAGGAGCATCAGAACCACGAACAATCATACCCATAAGCGTTGACTTCCCTACTCCGCTCCCTGCAAATATACCAAGTTTTTGACCTTTCCCACAGGTTAAGAGTCCGTCGATTGATTTAACACCAACACTAAAGACCTCATCTATCATACCACGCTTCATAGCAGCTATCGGCGCTTTGATAATAGGAGTACTCTTGGAGTTATTTATAGCTCCTTTTCCATCGATTGGACGCATAAACGGATCAACTACTCGGCCAAGGAGGGATGGACCCACTTCGATATTCAAACCGGTAGAGTCTAAAAACACTCTATCGCCGGAGCAGAATCCCTCAACAAAGCTAAATGGAGTGATATAAAAAGTAGAGCCATCAATCTCTGTAACCATTCCAACTGTCTCTTGGGCTGTTGTATTAGAGACAATCTTTACCATGTCACTGATACTGACCTTAAGACCTTTAGCAGTAATGATGGTTGCGTTGATTTTAACTACCTCACCAAAAGCTACCGAGTAACTTTTAGAAGAGAGCTTATCTTTTAAAGAAGATAATGGCATCTACAGTACCGTTAGTACCTAGTACCGCTAGGAGAGTTGATGAGAGAGAAGAACTCACTTCTTGTCTTCTCATCTTTCTTAAAGAGTCCGCGAAGTGCTGAAGATGTTGTCGTTGAGTTTATTTTCTCAACTCCACGCATCTCCATACACATATGACGTGCCTGAACTACAACTGCTACGCCTTTTGGCGCTATTGCGTCCATAATTGCGTCTGCAATCTGTTCTGTTAATTGTTCCTGGATCTGCATACGACGGGCAAAAACATTGACAACACGTGGAATTTTAGAGAGTCCGACAACCTTACCATCTGGTATATATGCAACATGTACCTGACCAATGATAGGGAGAAGATGGTGTTCACAAGTAGAGTAAAACTCTATATCTTTGATTAGAACCATCTCATCATTTGAACTTGTAAAAAGTGCTGATGAGAGTATCTCTCTTGGATCTTCTTTGTAGCCTCCATAGATAAACTCATAAGCTTTTCTAACTCTTGAAGGAGTCTCCAGCAGACCCTCACGTGAGGGATTTTCTCCAACGTGAAGCATCATACTCTTTACAGCATTTTCAAATTCAGCATCTTTACTTTGTGACAAAACTCTACCTTATGGCTCTAGTGTACCAATACGTGAGGTACTATTAGAGGATATTTTTTCATTTTACGATAAATATGCTTTCTTACAACTTGGCGAATATCATTCTCCAGTGCTCTTGAGTTCTCGATAAGGCCCGGCTTGATATTTGTAAGGTAAATCTCTACAACATCTTCCATCTCTTTAGCAAAAGCTTTATCTTGCTTATCAGGAACAATACCGAATGTAGTAACTTTTGGCTTATCAAGCATTTTAGAGTTCTGCTCACTCACTTCAACAACCATCATCACAACACCATCAGTTGCAAGTTTTTGACGATCAAGAACGATATCATCTTCAATCTGATGATTATTTTGGTTATCTATATAAGTCTTACCAGTTTTTACAGTTTTCACTTTTCTCATGTACTTAGGTGCAATCTCTATCTGCTCACCATCTGTCATAAGAAGGATATTTCTCTCAGGTACTCCACACATCATACCAGTCTCTCTGTGCTTCATTACATGGTTATACTCACCGTGAATTGGCAGGAAGAATTTAGGGTTTGCTAAACGCAGTACAAGTTTCTGCTCCTCTATAGAA
>JBDLHW010000071.1:0-8961 GCA_039715155.1 Campylobacterota bacterium
AAATCAAGAAGTCATGATGATGATTTTAATTGGTTTATTGAGACAAGAAACAAGGCAAATGTCACAGACTGGTATCAGATTGCAGGAAACCATGATGTACGTTCAGGACCGATATTCTACAAATATTTCCCTCAAGCTCAATATTATGCTGTGACATATGGTAACTTGTTATTTCTCTTTTTGTCTGATCAATCCGTTGCCTCTCGTACAGATATTTCCGATGATACATTTTTATGGTGGAAAGATATGGTAGAGAGTAACAGGAAAAAGATTATTATCACTGTTAGCCACGCCCAACTCAAAAAAAGTGGTCTCACCGGGTCTATTAAAAGTAGGGTTATCCACAACTCTAAGAGATTTGAGAAAATACTGCAACAAGAGAAGGTCGCTTTATGGGTCTCTGGGCACAATCATTTACCACAGGTGATTTCTGGTTCAGCAACTGCTAACAAGAATCTTGGTGGCACATTCTTTGTCAATGTGGGCTCAATTAGTGAGAAATTATTTTTAGACAGTGAATCACGATTCTTCTATTTCCATGATGGTTCTGATGTACTCTGGATACGCTCTCGAAACCATAGTAAGCGGTTGTTTAATACTGATCTTGATATTCAGATACCACTTGGAAGATCATTTTCGTTGAGCAGTGGTAAATCATAGGTTTTCTAAGTTGAAGAGTTCATTAATATTAATCAGGTGCAACGATAAGTTATGCCCTATTCCTGTATATACGATATCTGTCCATATATAGGGGACACTTTTTTAAGTAAATTTTTCTCTATTTTTTTCATTAGATTAACTTTTAGAAACAACAAACTATAATTTGTAATATATAGAGAAACTTGCAAAAACAGTAGATAAACCAATGCAGGAAACACTTACTATAAAAAGAACTTTATTGCTTTGATGTTCAGCGTGGCATGGTGTCAAAAAAGATACAATCCATGTATGGGATGTTATTACATCATAAAAAAGAGCTGTCCACAACGCAACTATATATTGCATAGTGTACAAAAAGTAGTAAGGCATCATGTTTTACTATGAGACAATAGTACATACTATGGAGGTAACTACTAATGGCAAAAACAAACTATTCTTATGAAAAACGGGGTCGAGAACTCGAAAAACAGAAAAAACAAGAAGAAAAGCGTCAGAAAAGACTTAATAAAAAAAATGCTGATAACAAAGAGGAAGAGTCTGAGTCTGAGTCTGAGTCTGAGTCTGAGTCTAAATCATCTTTAGATAATTCTTTATAAAACCTTTAAACCAGGACAGAATTCTCTGCCCATGGGGATGATCTTAAAGACCAGTAACGTTTTCGGCTTGTAAGCCTTTTTCGCCTTCTGTAACTTCAAAAGTTACTTTTTGCCCCTCATTAAGAGAAACACGATCATAACCATTACTATTGATATTACGGTAATGTACAAATACATCTTTTCCGCCATTTTCTTGTTCGATAAAACCGAAACCTTTTTCATTGTTGAACCATTTTACTGTTCCGTTTACTTGATTTGCCATTGCAATTCCTTTGGTTGTTTATACACATCATTACTGAAGTGCTGAAAAATATAAAGTGGAGTGTTCTTAGGGAGGATAATACTGCAAACAAAGGTTATTAATAAAAGTCACGCCAAAGATGATACTCTAAATCATCTTTTCAATATGCGCAGTATAGCAGAATGGTTAAACTTTAGCAAGTCGTATGGCCGAGTCTAGTATTTAGTTTATAAAATTATTTCTTTTCTTTAGGTGCTAAAACCCATAATTCAACTTTTTCATTATCTCTAGAATCTGTACGTTTTGTTCTTCTTGATGAAGCTCTTACATCTCTTCTTAGGTGCAATTCTTTTCTAAAACGCTTATTCTTTTGCAGTTCTTCTATTATTGGATGAGTGCTTTCTTCATCAACTACTTGGGCTAGATTTGAAAATATTAGAACTATTTTCCCATCAGGAGAAAGGTGCTTTTGTGCTTGCTCAAAAAATCTTGGAAATAGTTCCTCTTCATAATACATGGCTTTATCAATTCCCTCTTCCAATTTATGTTTTGCAAGTAACCAAGGAGGATTAAAAACAATAATATCAGCTTTAACATCACAATTTTCAAACAGATCACCATGATTTAGTGTTATCTTGTCTTCAAATCCTAATCGTTTACTTTCCTGCGAAACACCGATAATTGCATTTTTATTTGTGTCAGTTGCGAAGATGTTCTTAAAACCATTTTGGATGAGTTGAAATGATAAAACACCACTTCCTACTCCAATTTCTATTGCGTTACTCTTTGCTCCTTCGTATCTCTTTAACCATTTATCAAATAACTTTAAATGATCAAATCGTGTTGGGAAATATGTTCCATAAAAGGGGTGAAGCGTTAAATTTAAAGTTTTTATTTCAATTCCCTTTTTGTACCACTGCCATGAGCTGTTCATTCCTTGAACCTCAGGAAAAGATATATAAAACTCTGATTCATCTGGGTATAACAATTCTAACCAACCAATATCAGGACATTTTTTAACAATGAGTTTATTATCTTTTACTTTTAGTATTAATCTATGTGAGGCTTCTCTAAATGCAGCACGATAATCGCGTTGTCCTTGAAAACTTTTGTCCTTATGTTTAAGTAAAAGGTTTCTTTTTAGTTCAGCTAAAACTTGTAACCCATTGCTGTAAAATTCTTCAACAAGAACATACTTTCCTGCAATCATTTCGACAACAGTCGCCTTTGTATCCATTTTACGATAGAAGCTTATAGCTTCAATCTCTGTAGTTATAATATTTGGTCTATCTGGGTGGATAAATTGTAAATCTTTATTCATGTAGTTATGCCCTTTATCTTATGTTGCAGTTTAATGTATACAGGCTTTGTTCTGGTTTTATTTCTACAATATTGATGATTTATACCAGAGAATATTATTTTGGAACTAATTGAAGTCCGAAGACTTCATTGATATTAGTTAGGTGAACGATAAGCCGGGTTTTGTCGTGGGTAGTTATTTATCTAGGCGTGATGTTGCCATAACGCTCAAGCGAAGTATGTGTGCTGATCTAACAGCTTGTGAGACTTGTACCATATACTTCTTGCTGCGGACAGGGTTTACCTGGCTGAGCGTGTTACCACACTCACCGGTGGGCTCTTACCCCACCCTTTCACCTTGACCGGACAAAGTCCGGCTGTCTACTCTCTGTTGCACTTGCCCTCAGATTACTCTGGCCATCCGTTAGATGGAGCCCTGTCTCACTTGCAGCCCGGACTTTCCTCTCGTGGTTTACACCACCAGCAACTACCTGTTGCACCTGTCGCGAATTATACCTAAATTTATTTTTTTTGGCTACACTTCTTGTATGAAAAATTTAGAAAAAGACCAACTCGAAACCCTCTTAAGCATCATGGGTTCTACACCCTCTTTTAAAATTGCACATTTTACAGATAGCGGTGAAGAGATGCTGGAAATGTTAAGTGACTACTGTTCTGCACATGACTATAAATACCAAATAAACTGTACAGAAAAACTGTTTTATGAAAAAGTAGCTGACGATTACAAAGAGAAAGAACATACCAAAGTTGTGAACTTTCCCTTACAGCGACGCAGTTACATGATACAGGCACAGGAATATAACTTCATCTTTGTTACTATCGACATAGAAGAGAGTTTTAGGAAAGACTTTTTACAAAGAGTACATAAAATTGTAAGATCTGCGGGGAGTCTCATACTCTTTATTCCCAAAAAAGGGTATGTCGAACGAGACAACTGGCTAGCTACACTAGAAGAGAGCCTCTATGTCTCTACCAGTGTTATTGATGATATGTTTGAACACTATGACATTATCATATCCAGAAAAATGCATGGCTGGGGAGACTAGCCAAACACTTTTCTACTACTCACATTGCGTAACTATTTTACCTACAAGGTCAATAAAGACTGATGCAGTTCTGCCATCAATGTCTTCATCTATCACAGCTGCATTAATTTCTCTTTCAAGTTCTTCAGACAGTTCTCTATCTTCCAACATCTTTTCAGCTACTGCAAGTCGTCTAAAGACAAGCTCTAACTCTTTTTCAACTATATTTTGATTTGCTGTTTTTGCTATTTCAAAATAGCTTGACTGCGGAGTTCTACCCCAAAAGTCATCTCTGTAATCACCATAATCATCATCTTCATCTATGTAGTCGCTCATATTAAATCCTATATTAAATTTTGCTCATTATAACCAAAGAAATTAAGAATAGTTGTATAAAAGTAAGAAAAAAAGTGTTTTATTTTACAAGCTGTGTAGTTGTGGATTATTGAGTAAAAGAATTTGTTTGATTTATTGTAAGTTTGTGGGTTGTTGCGAAGGAGCGTACGCTCAGTACGTGACTGAGCTAACTCCCTCAAAGATGCAATGAAGCAAGCAAATTATGCGTTTGCTATAGCTTCTTCTGCGTATTTTTTACCTAATTCATATGCCAATAGGTTCGGCTTATGGAATTTCTCAGGAACCGCTGCAAGCATAGTTGCTTTTAACGTTTCATCATCAATTACTTTTTGGTATGTATTGGCAATTGCCAATGCAACAACTGATTGCGTAAGAACAAGTTTTACTTCCTCTTTTGCAATAGTAATGATAGGTATCTCAACGATATTCCATCTTTTTCTATCTTCATCACTTGGATATACAAGGTTTGGTTCAATTACAATTGTTGCACCATCACGTACACCATTTTTGAAAAGCTGGAATGATGCATCTGCAACAGAAAGCATGAAGTCTACTTCTCCGTCTACTGCATGTGGGTACCAGATCTCTTCGTCATCAAGTTGAATATCAACAACAGTTGGTCCACCACGTACTTGTGATGTATAGGTAGCAGTTTTAACACCAAATCCACCTAAGTTAATTTTAGCAGATGCAAAAATCTCACCTGCAAGAAGAACACCCTGTCCACCAACACCCGTAAATCTTAATACGTCTCTAGTTTTGTTAGCCATAAGTTTCTCCTTTATATTTTTTTCTCAAAATCATCTTGAGTGATTTTGCTTCTTGTACCTTGATGCGCATCGATAACCATTTGGTATGCATCACAGTACTCTCTTTGAGTTTCATCTTGCTTTAAGATACCTGTTGGAAGCAGGTTCATCTGCTCTTCTTCACTCATTGCATCATATTTCTTTTTAGAAACAGTGATGCTGTCGATCCAGTCAAGAACATCCATAGCCGCAACCATTTTGTTTTTACGACCCAAGTTAACGTGACAGTTAGTCAAAGCATCAACATAAGAGAAACCTTTGTGCTCTAGTGCCGCTTTGAAGATCTTTTCAAGTTTCTTAGGTGCTGTTACTGACTCACGTGCTACAAAAGTTGCACCTGCTGCTTCCATAAGTTTACATGCATCAAAAGTAGGGTCAATGTTACCAATTTTTTGCGTAACTGTCCACATACCCTGAGGTGTAGTTGGAGAAGTTTGTGCATTCGTCAAACCATAAATAAAGTTTTGGATAACGATCATCGTCATGTCGATGTTTCTTCTAGGTCCATGAATACTGTGGTTACCACCAATTGCGAATGCATCACCATCCCCAGTTACAATAACAACATGCTTTGTTGGGTTAGCAAGCTTAACACCAGTTGCAAAAGCTACTGTTCTACCATGTGGTGTATGAATAGTATTGAAGTCAACATAAGAAGAGAATCTTCCTGAACAACCAATACCAGATACAACACATACATCATCTTTAGAGTAACCAAGAGTGTCAATTGCTCTAACAAATGCTTTTAAGACGATACCGTCTCCACAACCCCAACACCATAGTGTTGGCATTTTTTCCATTCTTAAATAACTATCGTAATTAAATGCCATGACTAAAATACCTCCTTAACTTTATCAATAATATCTGCAGGTGAGAATGGACGTCCATTAACTTTAATAAGTTTTTCAATGTCCAATCTTCCCGTACATCTTTGGATCTCTTCAAGGTACTGACCCATGTTAAGCTCAACAGAAAGTATTTTGTCAAACTTTTGTCCAAGTTCATACATTCTAGCTTCTGGACTTGGCCATACTGTAATAGGTCTGAACATACCGGCTTTAATACCTTCTGCTCTTAGTCTGTTTACCGCTTCTTTGATACCAAGTGATGCAGAACCGTAACCAATAAGAAGGATATCTGCATCATCTAACATATACTCTTCATTTAGTTCGATCTCATCTTTGTGCTCATCCACTTTTCTAAAGAGTCTGTCGATAAGCTTTCTACAAGTTTCAATCTCTTCAGTTGGGAAACCTTTACCATCATGGTGAAGACCTGTAAAGTGGTATCTGTACCCTTGGAACATTGGGTTAAGTACCGCTGCCTCATCTTGAGCTACACCATACGGTTGATAATCTTCATTTGAACCATCAAATGTTTTTCTTGGAACAATTCCAGCTTCTACCTCTTCCACTGTCGGAAGAATAGCTTTAGCATGCATAAGACCAAGAGTTGCATCTAGAAGTACAATAACCGGTTGCATAAATCTGTCTGCAAGGTTAAATGCTCTTACAGTTTCAGTATAACACTCAGCCAATGTACCTGCACATAGTGCGATAGACTTGTAGTCACCGTGTGATGGTGTTTTAGATTGAGAGATATCACCTTGTGATACACGTGTTGGAAGACCAGTAGAAGGTCCCCCTCTCATAACATCTACAACAACCAAAGGTATTTCTGCCATTTGACAGAATCCAAGGTTTTCAGCTTTAAGTGAAATACCAGGTCCTGATGTTGCAGTCATTGACTTCACACCTGACATAGAGGCACCCATTGCTGCTGCGATACCAGCGATCTCATCTTCCATTTGGATACATGTACCACCAACTCTAGGTAAGAAGTCTGAAATAGCCTCCATTACTTCTGTAGATGGAGTAATCGGATACCCACTAAAGAATCTACAACCACTGTCAACAGCTGCTAGAGCTGATAAGTGGTTACCAACCATAACAACTTCTCTTTTTCCGTCTGCGTTAATTTTTCCTTGCGCATTTGCTTCTGAACCCATTAGTTAGCCTCCTTATAATCTGTCGGTAATCTATAGCCATTATTCATAATAGCCTCTTGTCTTGCTTTTGACGAATCTGTCAATTTAGCAAATTTAAACTCTTTTTTCTCTGCTACGTAAATAGCGAAATCTGGACATGAGAGTTCACACTCGTTACATCCGATACAAGCATCCAGTGCTACGATCTCGATCATTGCACCAAGTGTTGTACCTGCATCTGCCTTCATAGAAAGTACACCTGCTGGACATGCGTCCACACAGATATCACAAGCTTTACATCTAGCTGTATCTACCCATACTGGAGTATTAGCTGGAGCTGTCATTGCTGCCATTGGTTCCCCTTTTAAAATTAAAATTGCGTGAGATTTACTTATTCACTGAAATTAGGATAGCTTAGTTTCACTAAAGTAGGTATGAATAAGATGCGATTATTGTTACTATAAGTGGTGTTGTTACTTTTTGAAGCAACAAAAAGCAAGGTAAATTAGGAGAAACTATCTCTTTTTTAACTATTCATTTTCCCAATAGCACAAGAGACAAAACTTTTAGCTTTTGCTGTGCTACCTTCTACAAAACCCATAGTTTCCGTTACTAAAGGATATCCAAGCTTTTTGAGTAATTTAGAAAGTTTATCCACCTGCTCATCAGATATGTTCAGTGTGATCTCCCTAGGATCTTTACTTAAATCAACTTCTGCATCACCGAATGATTCAAAAAGTTTTGATTTAAGTGTAGAAGCACAGCCTCCACATTTAACATTAAGTACTTGAAATGTCTGTTTCATAATGTATCGCCTTTTAAGTATTAATTATATTATGGATTCTTTATCCGCGTTACAATCTAACATTATATTCATAGAGTAGTTAAATTATGTGTAAAGTGTGTGTAGAATCGTAAGGGTGGGAGAAATGAGATAAGGGTAGACAATAGGTCTACCTTTATCAAGTGAAGTTTATCCTACGTGGCTTCAACCACTTCGGCTCCGAACCTACAACCGACAAACTATTGTCGTTTGCTTGATGGTTCTTATTTAGAGAGAAGTTCTTTTACTGCTTTACCGATCTCTGCTGGAGAAACAACAACTTTTACACCAGCTGCTTCAAGTGCTGCCATCTTCTCTGCTGCTGTACCAGCACTTCCAGATACGATTGCACCAGCGTGACCCATTGTTTTACCCTTTGGTGCAGTTTGACCTGCGATAAATGCAACTACAGGTTTAGTGATCTGCTCTTTGATAAGCTTTGCAGCTTGAATCTCAAGGTCTCCACCGATCTCACCGATCATAACGATCGCTTCAGTCTCAGGGTCTGCTTCAAACATTGGAAGGATCTGGTTGTAGCTAAGTCCGATGATCGGGTCACCACCAATACCAACTGCCGTTGTGATACCATAACCTTCGTTACATACCTGGTTTGCACCTTCGTATGTCAATGTACCAGACTTAGAGATAAGTCCAACATTACCTTTTTTGAAGATCATACCAGGCATGATCCCTATCTTACACTCTTCAGCTGTGATGATACCAGGACAGTTTGGCCCGATCGTCTTCATACCATGCTTAGTAGCGTGTGCTTTTGCAGCTTGCATATCTTTAACCGGCGCACCTTCAGTGATTACTACTGCAAGTTCGATACCAGCTTCAGCTGCTTCCATTACTGCGTCACCAACAAATGCAGGTGGTACAAAAATCATAGAAACAGTAGCACCAGTAGTTCTGACTGCCTCAGATACGGTATTGAATACCGGCTTGTTTAAGTGTACTTGACCACCTTTGTTTGGTGTTACACCACCAACAATGTTTGTTCCATACGCTAAACACTGCTCAGCATGGAAAGTACCCTCTTTACCTGTAAAACCTTGAACGATTACTTTTGTATCTTTATTTACTAAAATTGACATCTATTACTCTCCTTTTGCCGCAGCTACTGCTTTTGCAGCACCGTCA
>JBDLHW010000072.1:0-8815 GCA_039715155.1 Campylobacterota bacterium
GAACAGAAGACAAAGATAAACTTCTTCCTACTCTCAAAGAGGGTGACAAAGCTGAACTTCAGAGTATCAAACCTGAACAACACTTTACAGAGCCTCCCTCTCGCTACTCTGAAGCAAGTCTGATTAAAAAACTTGAAGCAGAAGGTGTTGGGCGTCCATCTACATACGCTCCAACTATCGCAACGCTTAGTGGTCGTACTTATGTGACTATAGAGAAGAAGCAGATTATCCCAACTGAGATGGCCTTTACTGTTACTGAGATTTTAGAGAAGAACTTTGCAAACATCGTAGACATCTCTTTTACTGCAAATATGGAAGATAAACTCGATGAAGTAAGTGAAGGTAAGGTTGACTGGCAGAAACTTCTGTACGATTTTTACTTCCCGTTTATGCAACAGATTGCCGATGGAAAAGAGAACATAGTCTCACTGAAACTTGCTAAACCACTTGGAAGAACTTGTCCTAAATGTGGTGAACATGAACTTCTTCTTCGCTCTGGAAGATTTGGTAACTTTATCGCTTGTAGCGGATTTCCTAAATGTAAATACACTGAGCAGTGTGATGCAGAAGGAAATGCAGTAGAGAAAAAAGAGGAGACTGCAGACGAGAAGTGTGACAAATGTGGTGCAGAAATGATTGTTAAAAATGGTCGTAACGGTCAGTTTTTAGCTTGTAGTAACTATCCAGATTGTAAGAACACAAAAAGTATAAGCGTTGAAGAGAAAACTTCTGAGACTCCTTGTCCTGACTGTGGTGGGGCTATCTCACTCAAGAACTCACGTCGTGGACCTTTTTGGGGATGTAATAACTATCCGGAGTGTAAATTTATCTCTAAGTTTGAACCTACAACTATCAAGTGTAAAGAGAAGGGTTGTAAAGGTGTATTAGCACCGAGAACTTACAGAAACAAAGAGGTTTATGAGTGTGTTAAGTGTAAGGCTCGTACTCCACGTGAAGAAGAGACAAAAGAAGAAAAATAATGAAAATAGGTATCATTTCAGACACACACTCTAAAGTTCAACTCGCACGTGAAGCTTTAGATATGCTGCTTGAAAATGGTGCTGAGTTCATTATCCATGCCGGTGATATTGTGGAGCTTGAGACTTTAGAGATGTTAAAAAATTGCGGCAAAAAGTATGTTGCAGTTTACGGCAATAATGATGCTCACTTAGTGCAACATCATAACAACTACAATCTTGTCCAGGAACCTCACTACTTTAAGCTAGCAGATACAAAGTTTAAACTTATGCACCTCCCTTTTTATATGGCTCCAGATACAGATATTGTAGTTTTTGGTCACACTCACACCTTTGAGTCAGACTTTAAAAGCGGTACACTTTTTTTGAACCCCGGTGAAGTTTGTGCAAGAAGTAAGCCTCTCTCAGAGTGTGCTATGCTAAATATTAAAGAGGATAAGTTCAAAGTTACTTACTACTCAAAAGATAAAAGCGCAGACAGATACAACAAACAGAAGTTTATGCATGAAAGGCAGTCCCATGAATGAAAAAATATTTTTATGTTCAATCTGTAATATAAACAGCGGAACATGTAAAGAGGATTGTAAGTTCTGTTCTCAAAGTGTTCGCTATAAAGCAGATATAGAGCGCTATAAACAAAAACCTATAGAAGAGATACAAAAAGAGGCTATCACTGCAAGAGACAGCGGTGCTTTAGGCTTTTGTCTTGTAACTGCTGACAAGGGCTTAAATGATAAGACTTTAGAGTTTGTCTGCTCTGTTGCAAAAGCGGTTAGTGAAGTTGCACCTGAGTTGCGTCTGATAGCTTGTAATGGAACGGCTACACTCGAGCAACTTTTGGTTCTAAAAGAAGCAGGTGTAAAAGCTTACAACCACAATCTAGAGACTTCTCAAAACTTTTACAAAGAGATATGTACAACACATCCATGGTCTGAAAGATATGAGACTTGTCAAAATGTAAACAAGGCTGGTATGGTTTTAATCACAGGCGGAATCTTTGGCCTAGGTGAGACACAGGAGGATAGAGTCTCTATGTTAAAATCATTGGAGTCTCTCAAGCCTACATCTGTGCCCATAAATTTTTACCATCATAATGAAGCATTAGAGTTAAAACCAAACTCACTCACTGTAGATGAAGCATTAGGACTTGTGAAGCTAACACGTGAGATGATACCAGATGCACAGAGAATCATGGTTGCAGGTGGACGTGAACTTATGTTTGGCAAAAGACAGAGTGAAATATTTAAAAACGGTGCGAACTCCATAGTGATAGGAAACTATCTCACCACAAGCGGTCGGGCTATGAATAAAGACCTAGATATGCTACAATCACTTAATTTAGAAGTTGCAAAAACAGTAAAATAGTAGAAGGAGAGCGTTTTTATGGATGATAACACCACACTCGTAGTCACAATATCACTCATAATTATGTTCTCTCCATTTTTCGCAAAATTTTTAAAACTTCCGACCACACCTATTGAAATCATATTAGGTTCAATTCTTGGCTATGTAGGTTTTATACATAGTGAACACCTTTTTGATATAGTTGCAGAGATTGGATTTTTATATCTGATGTTTATCGCCGGAACTGAGATTAACCTCAAAAACGTTCTTAAGACTCCAAGAAGCTTGATGAATAAAGTCATTCTTTACCTAATCATTCTTTATGCATTTTCAATCGCATTTTCAATCTACTTTGACCTTGGTAAGATATTTATGGTGCTTCTGCCTCTTATCTCAGTCGGTCTTGTTGCTTCGCTTTCAAAAGAGTATGGTAAAACACCTTGGCTTGAACTATCTATGACAGCCGGTGGAATTGGTGAAGTTGCAAGTATCGGTATTTTGACTATAACAGCGGCCGCTCTGCAATCAGGCTTCGGTCTTGATCTGTTTAAATCAATTTTCGCACTTTTACTCTTTTTACTCTTCATGTTTATACTTTTTCGCGCAATGCAACTTCTTTTTTGGTGGTTTCCAAGGGTCTCAACTGCACTTATGCCACATGAAGACAATAAAGAGCAGGACATAAGACTCTCAATGGGTATCTTTTTTCTTTTAGTCGGTGCTATGCTTTATCTGCATCTTGAACTCGCCTTTGGTGCATTTTTAGCGGGAATCTTCATACCGACATTCTTTGAGCATAAACATGAACTTCCTGAAAAACTGGCATCTTACGGTTTTGGATTTTTAATACCCATCTTTTTTATTCATATCGGAAGTTCCTTTAATCTTGAAGCGCTGGCTATTGACGGTTTAATCTCAAAAGGTATCATAATCGCACTTGCGATGATTGCTATGAGAGTTATATCTTCTCTCGTATTTATCAAAGAGTTAGGCTTCATAGATTCAATCCTGATGGGACTCTCACACTCTATGCCTCTAACCCTGCTTATTGCGATGGCAACACTTGCATTTAGCGCAAACTCTATAGACCAGCTTCACTACTATGCATTTATTCTTGCTGCACTATTTCAAGTTATAAGCGTTATGGTTATCATTAAGCTTGTCAATAATTACAAAAAGGCAAAGGAGTTGGCATGAGTTCCCCTGACAAGCGTTCTGTTTTACTGCAACTCGCTCGTGACTCTATTCAAGAGGTACTTGAAGCAAAAAACTCTATAGACAAAGCCTCCCTTCTAGAAGAACACCCCCTCTTAAATCAAGCAGTTGCAACAACCATAAACATATATATAGACGATGAGCTCAGAGGCAGTGCAAAATCTCCAGCAGAGCCCTCCTCTTTAATAGATGAGATTATTATAAACTCAAAAAAAGCAGCCTTTGAGGATAGTGACTTTTTAGCACTCTCAACCTCAGAGTATCTCAACTGTGAAATTGAGATTATATTAGAGACTCCTGATGGCACTATCAGTGAAAAAGACCCTGCAATTATTCAATAGATTTATAGTATACTGTTTATATGTATTATGTAATTAAAAAGAACATTGATAATCCGACTTCATGCTTTATGGGGTTTGCTGTGCCTAAGTATATAGTTACAAAGGGCAGTGATAATGTTATCTTTGAATTTAAAAGAGATGGCAAAGTAACCAGGAAGTGGATAAAAAAGGAGGAGATTATACTTCTCACGGAGGATAAAGAGTTTTTTATTAAAACTATGGATCAATTTAAAAATGTTGAAGCCACTCAACAGAAACTAATCGATGAAGCTCAAGCTAAACTTGAGCAGAGTATGGTTGAGTTTACTGAGAATGTAAATGCCGAAATAGATGAGTTTGAAGAGATACGAGACTCCACTGACGTTCCCTGCATACTAAAAGAGCTCTAATTAACCTAACTTTCCTGGAAACTTCATCATAAACTTCTGTAGCTTCGGAGCTATAACAACTTGACAATAGCCCTCCCCAGAGTGTCCGCTATAGTAGTTTTGATGATACGCTTCTGCCGGATAGACTTCGGGCAGTTTACTAACTTCGGTAACTATTTTTTCATCGAACTCTTTTTGATGCTCTGCAATTGAATCCATTATCAGAGTTTTTTCCTCCTCATTTTCATAATAGACTACAGAACGGTATTGAGTGCCTCTATCTGCACCTTGAAAGTTTAAAGTAGTAGGGTTATGTACTACAAAAAATATATCTAAAAGCTCCGCTCTTGTGATAACCTCGCTATCAAATGTGATATCAACAATCTCAGCATGACCGCTAACTCCAGTGCATACACTCTCATATGAAGGATTTGGTCTGTGGCCTCCTGCATATCCACTGGTTGCAGACTCAACTCCCTTGACCTTGTTATAGACTGCCTCTATACACCAAAAACACCCACCGCCTAAAACTAATCTATCATTTTTCATTCTCTACCCTATTTATAATTTTTTATTTCTGTACGATTCGGCATTTAGTGCCTCACTGCATTGAGTTTTAACTCTCATGTCCAATTATTACACAATTTTCTTGTGAAATTTCATTAAAGTTTCTTTATCTCAAAAAATTAAGTACTTTTACATAAAAAGACTTTATAATTAAATATTATAAGCTAATATAAGGTGCCTTTATGAAACAAGTAAGTATTCTAAACACAGCAGTATTGACTCTTCTTATACCTAATATCTTAATCGCAGAGGATGTTAACATCAAAATACCTGAGGTACCGGAAGTTCCAAAGGTTGAAGCTGTTGTACCAACCGTGACAGTAATCAATTCAAGCAGTTCAAAAACAAATGCTCAAATCATTGAAGAAGCTACTCGTAAAAAAGTGGTTATCTTTAGTGACCATGTAGCACCTGAGATGATGGAGACAAAAGATGCTCCTGAGAAAACAACAGATGTTGGTGATATCAAAGATGGTAGAGTAGCAGCATATCTTCACGCTCCTATTATGACTCCTAAAGATATCGTTAAAACATTAGAGGGTGCTGGATTCACTGTTTTATCAACTTTTAAAGTAGATAAAAAAGGAAATATAGTCTCTATAGCTTTTACGAATGCAGATCTACAAAAAGCAGCTACTAAAAACCTAAGAGGCTTTGCAGGTGCTCTGAGAATAACTGTAGATAAGAAAAACAAGCTTTTAAATATATCAAACCCTATCTACATGCTGGGAGCATTTATGCAAGAGGAGTATGATGGAGCTTTAGCAGAAGCTACGCTTGCTACGCTTCGCAACTCTTTTAAAGAGTTGAAGAACTCAGATGAAGTTATAAAGTTTCGTGTTTTAGAGCGTTTTCAATTTATGAAGGGTATGCCGAGATACGCTGATATGCAAATAATTAAAAAAGCTCCAAATGCAGAACTCTTAAAGAGCGCAAAGAAATCTAAAAAGATTGTTTATGAACAAAAACTCGATAATGGCTCAGTTGTCATTGGAGTTAAACTTGGTAAACGTACAAGTAAGTTCATCAAAAAAACCGGTTACCAAAATGCTGGACTGCTTCCATACCCTGTACTTATAGAAAATGGAGAAGCGAAGATTTTAGACCCGAAATACTACATAGCAGTTATGTATCCAATGTTAAAGATGTCTCAATTTATGAAAATTGCAACTGTTCCGGGTGCGATAAGTAAAGATGTGGATAAAGTATTTCGCTAATAATACTCTTATCTCTTTAAAAGCTCCTCATACATCTTCTGCATGAGTGGAGTTTTTACCCCTTCATACTTTGCAATATAACCGCTCAAACCCTCTAACTCAACTCTCTTTGAATTTTTGTAATCTAAGTGCATAGATGTAGATGAATCGTAAGGAACTTTACTAGCAGTAACAAGCGCCTTATCTATCTCTGCTTCTAAATTGATGTCTTTATCTTTTGCAACATCTGCTATCTCACGTAACACTTCTCTTGCTTCATCTCTTTTATACTCATATATATATCCTATACTTTTATCGTAGTAGGATGTAAGCGTAGCGAAAGAGGCTATAAAGATATACTTTTTCCAGATAGCCGTCTCTATATCATCTGGAGTTTTGAAACGCAACTCAGCTTTTTCAAATAGAGAAGCTAAAGTTTGAGTTGCTTCTCTCTCTCCACCAAAAACAGCGGCAAAGACTTTACCTTTTTTTCGTATGGCTCCAGGATTTTCAATATGTGAAAGAATATAAACACAGCCATCTAGAACTCTAGAGTTACTCAGAGCTCTTAAAGTATCTCCATTTGAGACACCATTTGAGAAGCTGATTAGTATAGTTTTTTCATCTATATGTGATTTTATATGCTCATATGAATCTACTAAGTCGTAACTCTTCACACAAAATAGAACTACGTCAAAAGCACCTTCAAAATAACCGTCTAAATCATCCAAAGCTCTAGCATCTAGATCAACATTCCAACAATTCTCATCTTCTATAGTCTTAATCCCATGTTTTTGAATTACTTCTAAATGCTCACCTCTTGCAAAGCCGATAACATCAATACCAGCTTTTGCAAAATTTGCTGCGACATATCCACCAACACCACCAAGACCAACAACTGCTACTCTCATAAATATTCCTTTGATTTATTATATAATAAGAGTTCTAAAAGTCTCTTTCTCGCCAAAGGTATAGCTTTATATGAGACTAACAGTAGAAGGAGACTTATGCCACGTATTAATAGTGAAAAATTCTATACCTCTGCTATTGATATGCATGGTACTTCACCAAAAGGTGTAAACTGGGCTTCAAAAGAGAATCAACTTCTACGTTTTGATATTCTGCTGGAACTTCTACCAGCAAACCTCTCCTCCTACTCCATAGCTGATGCCGGATGTGGTTTTGGTGACCTGTATACCTATATGTCAAAAAAGAAAAAAACTCCCCAAAAATATATCGGTATAGACTCTCTTCTTGATATGTACTCAATAGCCTCAGATAATACAGGGTGTGAAATTATTATTGCTGATATATGTAAGGATAAACTTCCAAACGCAGACTACTATATCTGCAGCGGTGCACTCAATGTTTTAACAAAGTTTGAGACACACCAGTTTATACAAAACTGCTACAGCTCTTCCAAACAAGGTTTTATCTTTAATGCTCTTCATGGAGACAGAGAGAGTGAGACATATAACTATTTAACCACACGTGAGATAGAAGAGATTGCAAAAGATTTGAATGTCAAAAAGAGTCTCTATAAAAAAGAGTATTTAAAAGATGACATTACTGTAGGGTTTTTTAGATAATGTGTGCAGTATTTGGAATACTAGGAGAGTATAGTGAAGTAAAAGCCAGAGAGGCCCTCTCACGTTTAGCTCATAGGGGACCAGATTACTGTGGGGTTGTACAGAAAAACAATCTTTTCTTTGCTCATCAAAGATTAAGTATTTTAGATTCTCACTCACGTTCACATCAACCACTCTCCCATAAAGATATTCTTCTCTCTTTTAATGGTGAGATCTATAATTTTAAAGAGCTGCGCAGAGAGTTGGACTATGAGTTTGAAACACAGAGTGACTCTGAAGTAATAATCGCTGCATATCTGAAGTGGGGTGTAGAGTTTGTACAGCACCTTCGTGGGATGTTTGCTATTGCTCTTTTAGATGGAGATACTCTCTATCTGTTTCGTGACAGACTTGGTAAAAAACCTCTCTTTTATCTAGATGGCTCTTCATTTGTCTTTGCGTCTGAGATAAAAGCCCTTACACCATTTTTAAATAAAACGCAGATGAACGAAGATGCTCTTATGAGTTATCTCTCATATCTTGCACCAACACCTCCTCATACATTTTATAAAGGCATTAATAAACTAGCTGCTGGAGAGTATTTAATTTATCAAGATGGCAAAGTAGAGGTAAAAAGATACTATGACCTTCTAAACTCAAAACCCAATATCATTACAGATAGGGATGAGGCTATCTATTCACTTGAGAAACTTCTAGATGAATCAATATCTATACGTCTAAACGCAGATGTCCCAATGGCCTCACTCCTCTCAGGGGGCATAGACAGTGCAACCATAAATGCCTATGCTCTTAAAAATGGAATCAAGCTCAACACTTACACACTTGGATATAAAGAGTTTGCAAAATATGATGAGAGGAATAACGCACGTGAGAGCGCAGAGCTCTTAGGAGTTAATAACACAGAAGTCATTATCTCTCAAGATGATTTTATAGATGCTAGTGATAAAGTCTTTGACTCTTTAGATGAGCCACTTAACGATCCTGCGGCTATTCCTCTTTACTTACTGTTTAATAGGATAAAAGAGGATGATTACAGAGTAGTAATGAGTGGAGAGGGAAGCGATGAACTCTTTCTAGGCTACAGACAGTACTTTGAATATCTCGACATTGAGGGTGCTTCAAACCTTGCACATAAAAACTGGCTCAAAAAATATTTCCGTGCAAACTTTTCGATGAATCGTGAATGGGAGTGGTACAAACGCATCTTTGATGAGACTC
>JBDLHW010000073.1:0-8775 GCA_039715155.1 Campylobacterota bacterium
ATCAGATGCAGGTCCGATTGTTGCTAATATTTTTGTTCTTTTTTTCATTTAATTTCTCTCCTGTAAAGCAGTGGACTATCCAGATCAATATACTTAACGACATCACTATATATATCTACTAGATATTGTGCATACCTAATAGATATAGGACCTTCAAGCATTGAACCGAACATAACCGGTATCTTTTTACTTTTACAAAACTCAAGTATATCAATGGCGTTTGTGACACCTCCACACTTCATCAGTTTTATATTAATTATATCTGCACATCCACGTTCTACAACTCTTTTGACATCTTCGATACTAAAACAGCTCTCATCAGCAGCAATCGGAATATTTGAGTACTTTACTATTGATTTAAGAGCATCCAAATCATCTGCAACCACAGGCTGTTCTATTAGTTCAATATCTACATTCTGCATAGCATCTATAAACTCTTTTGTATCCTGCAGACTCCAAGCCTGATTTGCATCTACTAATATTTTTGCATCTTTATACTGCTTTTTTATCTCTTTTGTCACATCGATACTATGTTTAATATCACTGCCAAATTTCAACTTTAGTATATCAAGACCATCTTCTAAAGCTTTTTTTGCATCGCCAAGCATCTTCTCTCTTTCATTGAGTGAGATGGTTATCGCCGTCTTATACTCTTTTATAGTTTTTGGCAGTGGGTTTATTATGTTATAAAAAGCCATGTTTAGAGCAGCTTTTGCAGATGAACCAATATCTAAAGCTTGTAAAATCTCTAAAGATCTATCTGGTGTTTGTGCTAAAAGAATCTCTTTATTACTATGTATCGTATCTTCAATTGTATCTAAATCCTCTCCTGTTATAGCCTTGGTAGCAGGAGCTTCACCAAAGGAGAGAGTGCCATCATCACAGATAACCTTAACTCTTACAAACTCTACATTCTCCACTCGTCTTAGAGCCGTTATAAAAGGTGTTTGCAATGGAATCATTTTTATTTCAGTCTCTATCTCAACTATTTTCATTTAGCCAACTCCATCAGGATATTTCCAACGGCAAGACCACCAAAAGTTCCTATCAGATAACCCATTATTGCCATCAAAACGCCTACACTTACAAGTGATTTGTTATATGCTGCGGCGAGGATTGGTGCGGAGGCTACGCCACCTATATTTGAGAGTGAAGAAACAGCTACAGAGAAGAGGTCGAGCTTAAAAACTTTCGCGCCTATAGCCATAATAACTGCATGAATAAGTAAAATCGTAAAACCGGCAAATACATAGACTCCAAGCCCTGCAAAACTATCAAACAGAGCTTTTGAACCGATAAGTGCGATGATAATGTAGAGCATTGTAGTTGCTACTTCAGTCGAACCGTTTATCTCTTTAAGTTTTGTAAATGAGCCTAAAACTCCAAAGAGTGAAGCGATTAAAACTATTGTTGTAGTGTTGTTGAGTATCACGACACACTCAGTAATCAGCTGTGCGCCAAGAGAGACTACAAGAGCTAGTGCGATTAGGAGCCAGTAACGTTTAGCTCCCACTGTACAAGCACACCCTATCTCACTCAAATATGCCAAGTTCTCATCACTCTTTGTAAATTTGTTAAACACAGCGGCAAAGGGAACTAAAAAGAGTAGCAGCATAACCCATAGAGTATAGTTCACACTGTCAACTATAAGCGCGTAAGCAAAAGCATCCTCACTCACCCCTAAAGCAGAACCGACTGCTATCATGTTTGCAGTTCCACCCATCCAACTTCCAGCTAGCGCTCCAAATGCAGCTGACATATCAGCGTTAAAATCAAAGATAAAAGATACAACTATGAAGCTAAAAGCGATTGAGAGCACTGCTAAAAGATAAGAGATTAAAAGAGTCTTTCCAAGCTTAAAAAAGTGGGTAAAATCTACTTGCAGCAGCATCAAAAAAAGCATAGCCGGCAACAGGTTTGTTTTTGTGAGTTTGTAGATAGCATTTATCTCATCATTTGATTCAAACGCTCCCATGCTGGCCATAAACATACTAGAAGCGTAAATCATAACAACAGCTGGGACAAACCTGAAAACTCTCAAAGATGTCTTACTCTCGAGCAGACTAAACGTAGTGGCAATCATGGCAAGGGTAAATAGATATACAATAGGAGAAGTTATCAAGATTTTACCCTCTAATTTTTTATAATTGTATTATAATATCATTAAAGCAACGAAAACTCGTTTAAGAGTACAAAAGTAGGAATACAATGGCGAAAAAATATGTGATTTTGGATACAGAGACAACAGGAACAGGTGAAAATGACAAAGTTATTCAACTTGGATACATGGTACTTGGAGCTCCTGAGATAGAAGTTCATAATGAGTTCTGCTCATGTGATGCAGAGATAAGTTTTGGAGCGATGGAAGTTCATGGGATAACACCTGATATGATTGCAGGTAAACCTACTTGCCAAGAGACAACAGCATACAAGAGACTCCAGGAATTAAACACTAATGACAACTATATGATAATCCATAACGCTCCATTTGACTTAGGAATGCTCGAAAAAGAGGGTTTTAACACTCAGATGAAAGTTATAGATACTCTTAGGGTTGCAAAACATGTCCTGCCCGATGAAGATGCTCACAGACTGCAATATTTTCGTTATAAAATGGAACTCTACAGAGAAGAAGAGAAAGAGGCTGCTGCCCTTGGTATAGTTGTAAAAGCACATGACGCCATAGGTGATGTTTTAGTTTTAAAACTTTTTCTCTCAAAACTAAAAGAAGCGGTTTCAGCTATGTTTCCTAGCGAGAACCCCGTTGAGAAGATGGTCGACTTAACTGCAACACCAATCTTAATAAAAACATTTAGATTTGGAAAACATAAGGGTAAAAGTCTAGAAGAGGTAGCACGTGAGGATGCAGGTTATCTAAGATGGATGCTGAGTTCTATGGATAATCTCGATGATGATATGAGATACTCTATCAATACAGTTTTAGGATCTTAATCCTAAACCTACTACTTCTCTGTTTTAATTTTACAACCGTCTTTATCTACTTTGTCACCTTTTTTGGTATCTTTACAGAGATCTTTTATATTGAGCACCCCGTCTTCTTCATCCAAATCTAAATTTTCTTCTCCATAGAGAGTTATCATCACCCTGTTTGATTAAGTTTTACTCTTGGCGGTTTCACTACTAAATAATTTATCAAGACCCCTGTGATGCTCTAGCTCAATAATCTCTTTATCTACACCACTCTCCAGTAAATATTTTTTTACTTTTTTAACATAGCTTATACTCAATCTTGCACTCTGATTTGTATCAAATGAGTCTCTAAAACTATTTTGAATTGCATTTGCGTACGTATCTGATTCAACTCTTTTTTCATTTTCATCATCTGTTGTAGAGCGAATATGCCCAATAAGAGTTACAAAAATCTTTCTTTTGCTGTTTTTATATGAGTCAACTTTTTGACTTATCTCTCTGAGTGTTTCGAGACTATGAGCAGTTAAATTATCACCCTCAAATGTAATAGCATCAAAACGTATAATCTCATCAAAATCTTCACTAAAAAAATAGTTTTTTGAGCTGTTTGCATCTTGAGAAAGCTCATACTCGTCATATATATTAGCTGATAAAAATGTTGAAAACAGTACAATAAATGTCACTATAAGAGGCATTACATATCCATGATTATTAGTTAATATATTATATCATACAAAGTTTTTTAGGAAAAAACTATAAAGAGTAAGAGAGCAACAACTCCGCTAATCAGCGCATACGGAAGCTGTGTTCTAACATGTTCGACAACTTCACAATCTGTCGCTAATGAAGATATGATAGTCGTATCCGAGATGGGTGAACAGTGATCTCCAAAAACACCACCACTAATAACGGCACCTATTGCCAAGGCTACATTCGCATCCATAGCAACTGCCATAGGAACAGCTACGGGAATCATAATACTAAAAGTTCCCCAACTCGTTCCAGTTGAAAAGGCTATGAGTGAACTCAGCAGAAATATTACAGCTCCAAGCAGATATATACTAAGATTCTCATCCGCTAATGAGGCTAAATAGAGACCTGTTCCCAAATCAGTAGTCACCTTACCTATTGCAAAAGCAAAAAGAAGTATTAGAGCTATTGGAAACAGTTTTTTTGCCCCTAAAAGTGTCGTCTGCGTATAAACTTTAGGAGTGATATTTTTACTTCCTACATAGTACAAAAACATAAAGCCTAGAGTAAACAGCATAGTATAAAATATAGAACTAGAACCCGAACCCTTTAAGATATCTCCATCACCTGTTATATAAAGAAAAACAAAAACAGAAACCACCATGAGGATTATTGGTAAAATCATTAACCACATACTTGGATACTCTGTTAAAGAAGCACTCTCTTTAAAGGCGATGGGCTTTGTGTTTTTCATTGGACCTATATCAATATTAAACCACACAGAGAGAAAGGTAATAATAAGAGCACTCATCGCATAAAAATTATAAAGCAGAGAACTTATTAATACCTCTACACTATCCCCACCTATGATTCCTTCTGCAATCTGAGCTGAAATCAGACCAAGAAGAAGTGCTCCCCATCCGTTTAAAACTATAAGTGAGCTAATTGGTGCAGATGTAGAGTCACACACATAAGCCAACTTTGCACGTGAGACCCCCTCTTTATCACAAAGTGGCTTACCAACAGCACCTGCAATAAGGGAAGTAATAGAGGACTCGATAAAAATCACAACACCAATAATATAACTTATCATCAATGCACTACGTGGTGATTTAACTAAGGCTTGTTTGTTATGAGCAAACTCAACAAAACCATCAATTCCTCCACTCTTTTCAATCAGAGCCATCACACTACCAACCAAGATAGCAAAACCTAAGGTTTTTAGTATCCAGGCCTCACTAAGAAGGGATACAAAAAGTAGATAAAATGCCTCTAGTGAAGCAAAAAAAACAAAATCATTTATTATAAAAAGGCCTAATAAAATACCGCCTGCAAGAGATAAGATTACATTTTTTGAATAGAGCGCTAAAGCGATAGCAAGCAGAGAGGGAAGAAGTGAAAGCGGTGAAAGTTCTATCTTTTTTTTCCTAGAACTCTATGCTCATAAGCATAAGACCAACTCTACCAAATTTTTCTTTATAGAGTTCACACTCTTTTTCATCAATCTTTTTAAACCCGAGTTTTTTGTAAAAGAGTTCACTCTCGAGTGAACCTATCTCAATAATTGTTTGAGCTATACGATAACCTTTGAGTCTTGCAGTTAGGAGACTTTTTTGCATCAGCTCTTTTAAAACACCAACATCTATAAAACCCTCTAACTCTTCCATATAGTCAAACATGAGAGTTCTATTGTTTAATTTAAAGTCACAACTATAGAATGCTTCAAGTGAGCTACTCACATCTTCACGGCAACCCAGCTCTTTAAATGCGTTTAAAAGTACCTCTTTAGTAGCTATTCTTGGTTCATAACTACAGAGTGTACCTACGCTTTTTCCATCAAGTTCTGCTACTAAGAAGTTACTGTAGTGGCATTGATTTTTAGCAGTTGTTTGAGTGAGTTGCTCCAATCTTGGTAAGATTATTGTTTCATCATTAGTCTGAAATACTAAGTCAAACATTCCATCCTTCTTGCCAGCTCTTGAACTCTGTAAAATCATCTGTGCTAAAAAAGGTGCGTCTTGGGCTGTTGCCTTTCTAATTTTGATAGCCATAACTCTTTCCGTAAATTAATTTAAATCATATAATAGTAATAGTACCATACTTTATGATAAAAAGTTTCTTAATTACAGTAAGTTTTTCAATTTTACTCCATTCATCACAGCAGATAATTTTAGTTGTTAGTAATGATTTTCACTCACCTAAAGCAAAGCTTGAGTGCTATGAAGGCTCAAAGTCTCTATGTGGGACTATAGATGTAAATATTGGTAAAAATGGCTTAGGATGGGGTATAGGAATAAAAAACCTTCATCAAAAGAGAGATGAACCCCTAAAGTATGAAGGTGATAAGAAAGCCCCTATTGGTGTTTTTGATCTGACAACTATCTATGGATATTCAAAAACTCACAACTTCAAAATGCCATACCTCTATACATCAAAAAATCTAATCTGTGTAGATGATAGCGACTCTCCCTTCTATAACCAAGTTATCGAGGCTAACGGTAATGAAAAAAGTTTTGAGGATATGAGACGCAGTGACCATCAGTATGAGCTGGGCATTATGGTTGCACATAACAGAGATGCCAAAAAGAGAAGGGGTTCTTGTATATTTCTGCATGTTAAAAAAGAAGAAAATACTCCGACTGCAGGCTGTACAGCTATGAGTCTGGGTGAGATAAAAAAGATAGCACTATGGCTGGATAAAAGTAAGAACCCTATACTGATTCAGATTCCAAAATCCTCAAAAGAAGAGGTTTTAAAGTTATATCCGCAGTTAAAGAACTCTAAACTTTTAAAATAAAAAAAAATTGAAGAGTTTTAATCTTCTTCTTCATCATCAAAAGCATCTCTTTCAAGAATTTTTGGCTTTGCTTTAACTGCAGTCATTTCACTGATGCTTTGAGGAGAGATCTCAAGAGTCATAGCGATGAAAGCGACAAGAGCATCGTCTTCTATTATCTCTTGGCATGTTTCAGATGTATTATAAATTGTTAATATCATATTCTCTACTAGAACATCTTTAGGTTTTATACCTAATTCTGCGGCTAGTACATGCAAATCAGGACGATTAAGCTGAACTCCATCTACTTTCATAGAGAAGCCTGTTCTGTTGTCCGGAATTACAATTGGGTTACTCATCCTCTTTACTCATTCTATCTTTAGCCTCAATACCCATAAGTGAGAGACCTGTTTTAATAGAGAGAGCTACGATTAGCATCAGCTTTAAAAGCTTCGCTTCATTCTCTGTTCCTATGATTCTAACATCATAATAAAACTTATGCAATGAAGCAGCTAATGCTTTTAGATAATCAGGCAGTTTTTGAACTTGACGTGAGCTAAAGGCATCTTCAACAATCTCAGGAAGTAAAAGCGCATCAAACATTAACGCATCCACATTTTCATCAAGATTTTTAAGTGAAGCAGCCATGATATCTTCACGGCTCATATCACTCTTACCTAGAAGTGTCTGTATTCTTGCATGTGCATACTGAATATAAAAGATAGGGTTTGAGCTATCTTGTTTTTTAAACTCAGCTAAATCAAACTCTAAAGCAGTATCAGACTTTTTAGAAGCAAAGATAAAGCGCAGTGCATCAGAACCGATCTCATCAACTATGTCACTCATAAGAATAACATTACCCGCACGCTTACTCATCTTATATGGTTCGCCATCTTTTAAAAGAGAGACCATTTGAGAAAGTAGTGTTTCAAGTTTCTTTGAGTCGTAACCTAAAAACTCTACTGCTGCATTTACACGAGGAATATAACCGTGGTGGTCAGCTCCCCAGATATTGATATAGTGGTCATACCCACGCTCAAACTTTTGATTATGGTAAACGATATCTCCAGCTAAGTATGTTGGACGTCCATCCTCACGTACTACCACTCTGTCGTGATCATCACCTTTACTCTCAGAGGCAATAAACACTTTGCCATCTTTTTCATAAACGCCCTCACCCATCTTCTGCATAACTCTATCCCACTCACTATAGAGTGAAGACTCGTTTACAAAAGTATCAAAGTGAATGTTCGTATCAGCTAAAGATTGAACTACGATCTCCATTACACCATCTTTAGCCCAAAGTGCAAGCTCTTTTTGACGAGACTCATCACTTAAAATCTCTTTGCCAAACTTCTCTATAGCACCTTCTACCAAACCAGTGATATACTCACC
The DNA here is from genome assembly GCA_039715155.1 of Campylobacterota bacterium. Taxonomy (GTDB): domain Bacteria; phylum Campylobacterota; class Campylobacteria; order Campylobacterales; family Sulfurimonadaceae; genus Sulfurimonas. Next base: position 7,793 of record JBDLHW010000073.1, read on the forward strand.
GCGATAGTAGGACTCAGGATACTCAACATCTTCACCAAGAACAGATGCACGACCTTCAAGCTGAATAGAGAGACCAAGCAGGTCTATCTGATTACCTGCATCATTTACATAATACTCAGCAGTAATATCATAGCCTAGATGTCTACCTAAACGCAGCAGTGTATCACCATAAACAGCTCCACGTGCATGGCCAATATGAAGAGGTCCGGTAGGGTTTGCACTTACAAACTCTAAAAGGACTTTTTCGCTTTTTTCCTGCTTTGCAAATTCTGTGGGATTATCTAAAGCCCAAGTTCCATACTCACTTAAAAAGTTTTCACTTAGACGAAAGTTGAGATACCCTTTTACAGATTCAACACTAGAAAACTCTTCACTCTCATGAAAAGAAGAAGCAAGTTCTTCTGCTATAACCATAGGTGATTTTCTGAGTTCTTTTGCTAATGAAAAGGCTATTGGAGTAGCAAAGTGACCAAAAGATCGGTCACGAGGTTTTTCTAAAACAACTTCACGACCTAATTTTTCGCGTAATAACGCCGATACTCGTTGTTTCAAGTCTTATGCTTGTTTTGTTGTTTCTGTAGTTTCTGTTTTCTCAGCAGATGCTACTTCTTCATTTGTTTCAACTTTTTTCGGTTCATCAGTTGATGCAATTTCGTTCTCATTCTCTTTCATCTCTTCTTTAAAGTTTTTGATACCTTTACCAAAACCTTTTGCTAATTCAGGTATTTTTTTAGCTCCAAATAATAAAACTACGATTGCTAAAACGATTAATAATTCTGTTCCACCAGGCATTCCCATACTATATATCCTTACTTTTATTTTTTTAATTTTGAGAGTATATCTACAATTTGCTGTAACTACTCTTATCAGATAAATTTATCTGTTACTATTTTATATATCTTCCCATTTTTGCACAAAGTCATTAATTTTATCATGAGGTATTTTCAATCTTGCAGTAATTGCAACCTGTCTTAAAACATCAG
>JBDLHW010000074.1:0-8662 GCA_039715155.1 Campylobacterota bacterium
CTGTACCAGTAGGTCGCAGAGAAGAGGTGTGGCATCCCCTCCATCGCATGCTCAAAGACAGGCTTCATCGTTGCTATGTCATACATACGAAGTACTTTTCCGCGTCTGGCAGTGGCTATAAGAAATTTATCATACGGATCGATAAAGAAGTCCTCTATAGGCTCTTCAATCTTGCTGTATGTAATATCAAAGTTCTCAGTATCTACCACACCTACCAATGGCTTATCTCTGTAAGTAAATATCATCTCGTCCTTTGAGTAGAACTCATAGAGTGCAGAGACCTTACCATCAAGTTTGGTTACTTTCTTTGGTTCAAGCGTCTCACTGTCCATCACAACCATCTGCTCAGGCAAAAGACAAGTTGCTATAGTGTGTTTACCGTCTCTGCTGAGAGAGACATTTCTCAGGTTGATACACGGTCTTGTTTTTACAACTCTTCGACCTTCTTTAAGCGAATATCTCTCTACCCAACCGTCACGTGTCGGTACATAGATATTTTCAGCTTTTGGAAACTGGTACTTGATACCTCCGTGTACATTGTCCAGAGGAAACTTATCGAGTATCTTCTCATCTTCCATGATCCATACATAGCCACCATCACGCTCAACTACAGGCAGAACCTGCTCCATATCTTTAATACCAAGATCCTTTGGTTTGTCATCAAATGATGTGATGGATGCCTTGATCTTCTCTTTATCCCATGTAAAACTCTTGTCTATAGGGCTTTTGATGTATTTGGATATGGCTACTAGTTCATGCATCTTCAGGAACTCATAGTTAGGCATCAATGTTTGAGGAAACCCGTTTCTAATAAGCGGTATCAGATGCTTGATCTGTTTTCTTTTGAGAAATGCAGGAATGAGCGGTGGTCCTGCTATACCAATACGCTCTTTGTGGTGACAGGATGCACAGTAGGTATTATAGAGTGCTTTACCGTCTGTAGGCTTAGCAGCCTCTGCCATATGTCCTGCTGCAGCATCTATCGCAGAAGCCGTTCCAGAGAGCAATAGTGTAGATAATAATATAGCTTTGAATAGTTTTGATCTCATTAAAATCCTTTAAAAATATGATTATACTGTATATGTAAGAAGGAATGCATAAAAGAATTTAACTCAAGTTTGACTCTTGTATACATTCCACCTCCAAAGAGGTGGAATAAGACTTAACACTAAAAGGTTACTGACAAACTGCACTAGTGCAGTGAGCCCTCCGCTGAGGAGGACCCAGTGGTCAGCGTAGCCAAGATGGGCTTTTTGCCCATTTGGCGTCCAATTAATATGTATCTGTCATTGTGTTTGTAACGTTAAACTTACCTGTTGGTGTAATAAGTCTAGGGTCTTCAATAGCTGTTTTCAACTCAAGTGTGTTTGAATCGTAAACAAGGATAGCAGTTGGTGTAAGTTTATTACCCCAGATACTTGTCCATACTTCTGAACCATCTGCATTAAACTCAAAGTGTACCGGACCTCTAGCTGCAACTTTTGGATCTGCAGACTTAAGATACTTAGGATCAATTTTAAGTGTTTTAACAACTTCTAATTTATCTTTATCAATTACATAGATCTGAGTCTGTAGTGCTCTATCTGGGTTAACCGGTCTATCAGCAAAGATATATTTACTGTTAGGGTGAGTTTTCACAAATAGGTTACCACCACCTGCACCTGGTAGTCCAAATTTCTTAACAACTTTCCAAGCATTATCAGGGTGACCTTCAGGGTCTGTACCGATCGCTACGATATCGTTAGATCCAATGTGACCTGTGATCCATACTGGACCAAGAGTTTTGTGATCTACGTTTGCTCCACGACCTGGGTGTGGTTTTGTACCTTGAGATGGGATATTGGCAACCAATTCACCTTTTTCAGTATCAATTACAGAGATAATATCTCTAGCATTAGCTGCACTCATAAAGTAACGTTTACTTAAGTCCCAACCACCATCGTGTAGGAATCTTTCAGCTTCAACCATAGTAATTTTCGGGTTCATTACATTTGAGTAGTCATATAACCATACTTGACCAGTCTCTTTAATGTTAATTACCCACTCAGGTTTATGGTGTGATGCGATGATCGCAGCAACTCTAGCTTCTCTTGTATATACGTTTTCATCATATGTATAACTTGCTGTTGAAACGATCTTCATCGGCTCAAGTGTCTCAGCATCAACAGTTACGATTGATGGTGGCCAGTAACATCCGATTACCGCATACTTATCTAGGTAGTCTTTATGCTTAGATGTATCGATACTTCTTGCATCATTACATGGTCTAAACTCAGCAACGTTCTTAGGCTCTTTCATCCAAAGATCGATCACAGATGCTTTACCATCTCTACCGATTACATACATATATCTACCACTTGCACCAGTTCTTGTGATGTGTGTTGCATATCCAGACGGAACAACAGAAACGATTTTCTTCGTTTGACCATCTACAATAGCAATCTGTCCAACATCTCTAAGGATTACTGCAAAGAAATCTTTCCAGTTTGGATTTGCCGCTGCTGTTGGTCTGTCTTTTACAGGAACAAGTACTTTATGACTTGCTTTCATATCAGCCATAGACTTCTCTGGCGGCATTGGTGCTTCAATTTGAATATACTTAGCCATTAGCTCAGTTTGAGCAGGATTTAACTCACCCGCTTTACCCCAACCTGGCATACCACCCGGTGTACCTTCATGAATAATCACCTTAAGTGCTTCCGTACCCATTGCAGCTGATTTCTTAGGCTCTAGACTTGGTCCTAGTGCACCTTTTCTAAGCATACCGTGACAACCTGCACATCTATCGAAATAGATCTGCGTTGCATCTTTCATCTCTGCCTCTGAAAGCTTTGGTGCTTCTGCCTGAATACCTACTGCTGCAACTGCCATAACAGCAACAGAACTTAAAAGTTTGTTCAATTTCATTTTTTCTCCTTTTTTGAAATTTGTTCATACTTTAACACTTGGTAACACCTCGTGTCAAAGCCCCTCTGTTGAAACATAAAGTTTCTTAATTTTAAAGCTTTATACGATAAAATCTCGAGTCTTTCCAAAAGAAAGACACGTCTAACATTTTTGAGGGCACTACCCGCCCTCATACTTACCTCAAATTCTTTCAAATCCGAAATAAGTATATCACTAATAAAGTGAAGTAATATTGATTATAATCAATACTATTTCATATTTACTGTTCTTCTTGTAATCTCTTCTTTTCCTGCTTGTATATCCAGAACATAGGCAATATAATTATTGTATGTAAAAAGATAGTCAGGGTCAATGGTCCTTGATTTAGCATAGCAAAAAAACTTGGTACTATGTCCGTCATTGGTTCAATTAACATATTTTCTCCTTTAAATTAAGATGAAGGGAAATGATCCCTCCATATTTTCTAAGCTTCTTCTTGTTGTGCTTTCTTACCGATAGTAAGAAGATCTAGAACAAGATAGATAAACCCTACGAATGTAACAACACCCATAATTGTTCTCCAAAGCTGTGCCTGCACCATCCAAGGTAGTTCTTGGGCAACAAAGTATGCATTCCATGTCGCACCAAGTTCAGCTCTCTCAACAAGTACCTGCTCGTACCCTGCGATCGTCAATGCAACAGTCATACCCATTACACCAAGACCAATAAGAACCATTCCCATTTTAGAGTTGAAAGTAGCTTTCATACGTTTCACGCCATAAGTACCTTGTACACCTACATACATCATCCCGATAAGGATCGTTGCATAGGCTCCAAAGAATGCCAAGTGACCGTGAGCCGCTGTAAACTGTGTTCCGTGTGTATAGATATTTACTTGTGGCAGAGTATGGAAGAATCCCCATATACCTGCACCCAAGAAGTTACCAAACGCATTCATAACAATCCATGCCATAGCCGGACCATTTGTAATAACTGAACCCTCTTTACCTTCTGCTTTAGCAGCACCTTGCTGTTTACCCCAATCGTAAAGAACGTGAACAAACATTGCAACCAATGGAACCGGCTCTAGTGCTGAGAATAGTGCACCAATTTCCCACCAGTACTCAGGTGTACCGATCCAGAAGTAGTGGTGACCCATACCAAGAATACCAGAACCAAATAACATAAGCACTTCGATCCATAGCCACATCTCAACGATCTCACGTTTAGCACCGATAAGTTTAATAAGTGCATACGCTGCAAGCGTACCTACAAATACTTCCCAAGTAGCTTCAACCCAAAGGTGTATAACCCACCACCACCAGAATTGATCCATAGAGATGTTATCTGTAAAGAACATACCAGCCAAGTAAAGACCTGCAAGTGCAAGTAGATCGGCTACCATTACTGTCATGATCCCTGTCTGCTTACCTTTCATATATGTTGCAAAAACGTTCCAGTAAAAAACAAGAACAACAACAACGATACCGATATCGGCCCATCTTGGTGCTTCAATATACTCACGACCTTCATGGATCAACCAGATAGATGCCTCAGTACCAGAACCTACTTGAATAAAGATATAGACAAGTACAACTACTGTAACAGCTGCTGTAAGAATCCAGAATGCTAATTTACCAAGACCAATGTGAACACCTTCATGTTCAGTCTCATCACTTAACATCCAGTAAACTGAACCGATCATTGCATAGAGCATCCATACAACAAGTGCATTGATGTGCACCATTCTTGCTACTGAGAAGTCAAATAACTCAAATAGGAAACCTGGAGCCAAAAATTGGATCGCAGCGATAAGTCCCATAAGAAGTTGTGCACCAAAGAGTATAATTGCTACTCTAAAATACATCATTCCCAGCTTTTTACCTTCATTTTGAAGTTTATTTGTTTTAATACTAGCGAGCATGAGAACCTCCTGCTTTAAATGTGTCAACAGTTTTCGAGAAGTTTCTAGGGAAACCGTTAGTGTCGATACTACTCATGTGCTTAAGGAATGCTACCAAACCTTTTGCTTCATCTGCAGTGATTCCAAGATCTGGCATCATACGTGCATGTGTAGGATACTGTGATGGGTGCTGTAAGAACTCAGCCATCGCCTCTTCAACTGTATTTTTACCAGTCATACCCTGTAGCGGTCCACCATTTTGCCATGCCGGATCTAACCATGATTTTGTAAGGTCAGGTGCAAAGTATGCCCCATTTCCTAAAAGTGTGTGACAGTTCATACAGTTTTTTGCCTGAGATGTAAGTTTTCCAAGGTGTAAAAGTGCTGCTGCCTCTTCTTCACTATAGTCATCTCTACCAAAAAACTTCTGTTTTTCACCGATTACCGGTACCTCGGATCCTCTTTTTTTACTGTACTTGTAATCAATATGATAATTGATAACCGTTGGTCCTGGTACCCTTTTAGTTACCCCGTTTTTAAGGTCTGCATCCGTACCCATACTGATCTGTCCAAGCGTATCAAAACTAAGCCAGATAAGCAAAATAGTTGCAAATCCAGTTACCCATCCCGCTGAACGACGCCAGAATGGAATACTACTCCAAACCGAAACATTTTTGTTAGCCATTATATGTCTCCTCCTTTTTTAAATATATTGTAACTTTTACTTGACATCTTCTGTTTCTCCGTATCGTCTTTCCGACTCATCTATAAGATGAAAATAGAGATGAGGAACAAAGAGATACGCTACCATAGTCACCATTAATACTTTAAGTGTAAAAGGGTTACTTTGGATAAGAACAGCGCCATCGTACAAGCAGTAAGTTTGCAATGCCCAAAATAGATACCCAAGAGGCATCCATTTTTTAGAAAAATACCCCATTTTAGACAGAGTAATAACTGCTGCATACAGTACTCCAAAAACTAGTACAAACGATAATTCCACAAAAATAGTAAGAAATTGATCTGCTGCTATCTCTGGTCTTATTGCGAACGATTCCATAAATATGGCTCCTTTTGAATATCTATTTACTAAAGAACACTTCATTATTCTAGAGCATGCTAGTATTATGACAGCTTCAAAAGAAGAAGAGATTGACATATATCAAGAAAATGAAAGATAATTATAAAATTATTGTGTTTATTAAGTAGTAATTATAGTACTGTTTTAGAAGAAAAAGTTATCAAAAATAATTTTACTTATATAATTAAGATTAAGAAAGATATACCCAAAAGAAGTGTTCTTCGGGTACTCGTGCTATTTAATTGGATATTGCTAAAAAATTATTTAACGATACATCTTGCAGAGAAGAAAGGTCTTGTATAGTTAGGAGAGACAAAATTATCACCCTCGAGGAACCACTCATTTGATTTTTGTATAATAACACTCTGTGCTACTTTTCGTTGCATACGACTTTCGCATATAATGACCAAGTCTTTTTCAAAAGCACTTTTTACCTCAGCCATTCTGTTCGTGGTCACTGTATAGTGAGTACCTATTGCTATAGCAAGTACCAATGATACCCACATAAGACCTCTTTTTGCAGCGCCTTTTGACATAAATGGTCTCGTACCTACAAACAGTGTAATAAGTAGAATGATGGCTCCAAGTATCAGATATGCGCCTTCTAAAAATAAAAAGTTTTTAAGACTCTGCATTTAGTACCACCCTGTACTGAATTTTAATTCTTGTCATTATTTTACACCTATTATTTTAATTTTGATAATGGTAACACAGTTTGCTAGTATCTCTGTTGATATTCATCAAGTGATTTTTAGTTAAAAGGCTCTATACTTACCCTAAAATTATTAGAGGGTAACCTATGGACTCACTCAGAAAATATCTTCCTTTGGCATTAATGTTAGGCTTTCTTGCACTAGGCATTTCAGCCTTTATGGAAAGTAAGCCAAGTCAGAAAAATGAACGTGTATACAGCACAGTAAAAAAATACAGTCCTTACTATACAGACCAACGCTTTGGCGGTATACAGATCATGAGTAAAGAAGATAGTGAATTTAAAGAGAAACCCAAAAATATGGAACTTTTCAAGCGTCTTGATGAGCTTGAAAAAGCTTGGGCACAAAAACATCTTAAAGTTGAAAACAATGTACTTATCATACTAGATAACAATGGTACGCAACTCTCAACGCTTCCTCTGAATACAGAGGAAGAGATCAACTTTATACACACTTTTTACGGGATATAAATCATGCTTAATATCGTTCTAACCCTTGTATTTTCTATTGTTATGCTTGTCTTTATGGCTTTCCCTGCCATGAAGATCGTTGACTTCATAGAGACAAAGGTCACCCTCTCTGAAAAAGTACGTAATATACTGCTTATAGGTACAACTATTCTGCTCTCACTTCTCATAGGACTCTTCCTGAGATTTGCATAACCCATTATTAACAACAATTTAGCTAAAATATCCAACTAATTTTGACATGCCACAAGGCATGTTTTGGAGCATAGCTATGGATAAAGCAAAATATATATGGATGGATGGTGAACTTACGCCTTGGGACGAGGCACAGGTACACGTACTCACACATACACTTCACTACGGAAACGGTGCCATTGAAGGTACCAAAGCTTACAAAACAGTGGATGGAAGATGTGCGATCTTTAAACTGAATGAACATACACAGAGACTTCTTAATTCGTCAAAAATGACTTTAATGGATGTGCCCTTCACACTTGAAGAGCTCAATAATGCACAGGTAAAACTGCTTCAGGAGAATGAACTCTTTGAAGGTGCGTACATCAGACCTCTGGTTTATCTGGGGTACGGTGTTATGGGTCTTTACCATAAAGACTGTCCTGTAAATGTCTCTATCTCTGCATGGAAATGGGGAGCCTATCTTGGTGAAGAGGGTCTCAAAAAAGGGATCAGACTCAAAATATCATCTATGACAAGAACACCAAATACCTCAGGTATGGGTAAAGCCAAAGCCGTTGCAAACTACCTAAACTCACAAATGGCTAAATTTGAAGCAGTTGAGGCAGGGTATGATGAAGCACTTCTTAGAGATGACCAGGGGTACATCGCTGAAGCATCAGGTGCATGTTTCTTCATGGTAAGAGAGGGAAAACTGATCTCTCCACCATCTGACAATACACTCGAATCCATTACGCAGCAAACCGTTATTGATCTTGCTACAGATATGGGCATAGAAGTGGTAAGAAGACGCATTAGCCGTGAAGAGATCTACATTTGTGATGAGTGTTTCCTTACCGGAACAGCAGCAGAAGTAACACCGGTACGTGAAGTAGATGCCCGTATTATCGGTAGCGGTTCAAGAGGACCGATCACAGAAAAATTGCAAACAGCCTATTTTGATGTAGTTGCAGGGAAAAACCCTGACTATATTCAACACTTAACTTATATAAACTAAGGATTTATGACATGCCAGCAGATATGAACGACTATTTTAAAAAGAAAAAACCCAGTGGGAACAATATGAATAACAATAATTCAAACAATAACAGAGGTGGAGGATCAAACAATTTTGAAAATCCACTGAACAATATGGGAAAAGGTGCACCATGGATCGTGATCCTGATCGCTATCGGTTTTGCGATCTTCGTACTGAAACCATTTACTATTATCAACTCCGGTGAAGTAGGGATCAAGGTAAACACAGGTAAGTTTGAACAAGAGGCACTTCCAGCAGGACTACATTTTTATATCCCTGTTCTACAAAAGATCATTCCTGTAAATACTCGTATCAGACTTATTACATACTCTGATGTCAGTACAGGTGCACTTGGTGACTCATATAGAGGTTTTGAAGGTGGACTTCGTAGAAACCCTG
>JBDLHW010000075.1:0-8569 GCA_039715155.1 Campylobacterota bacterium
AACATATGTCGTGATCACTTCTTCTGGAGTCTCTGCATCCGGATTGATAACTGTACGTGAAGCCATAACACAACCGTATGGAACTTCTCCAACCTCTGTATATGGATACTCTCCGTTAACAGATATCGAAGCATAATCAACTGATCCTTGTGGCCCATTTACCAGATAAAGATCATCTGCATACGTGATGTTTCCATCATGTAAAGTAACATCCTCGATAATAGCTCCAGTATCATCTGTTGCTTCTAGTCCTAAAGGATTACCGCTTCTACAAAACTTATCATCCCATACTACAAGGATATTGTTTCCTCTTGCCTGCATGACCGGTTTGTGAGAATCACCCGGATAATCTTTACCATTTTTAAGTTTAAAAGAAGAGCGCGTTGCTGTTCTAGAGAGGTTAATACGTTTAAACGTAGCACCGTCATCCAAAGAGATAGCAGCAAATGTGTCATGTGCACGTGTTACACCATCCCATATAAATTCAGCACCTTCAACTGAGTCTGCATATGTAGAGACAATTGGATGAACTTTAAGTCTTGTCGTATTAGTCTCATCTGTGTATACAGGCGTACCATCTGCCGCCTGTGCATCTACATAGATGCTCATCATATTCATTTTTGGTTTACTACTGTGCAGTTCTGCTGTTTTAGAGATGTTTTTTCTAATCATAGCAGCATCACCTAACGTACTGTTAAGATGATCCAAGGCATAATCTTCACTCACTACCCTATCATCAGCTTCTGTTAACAACACAACAGCATCTAAAAGAGTTGTTAAAGATGTCGTATCATATGTTGAAAGATCGACTGAACAAGCCTCTCCTTCGACACATCCAACTTCACCAGTCAAGATTCTTGCAGAATCAGGTGTGATTGTAATACCATTTCCAGGCTGACCATCTGCATCTAATGTTTGTAGTACTCTGGCTATATTTACTACTTTTTGAGCTGATGAGTCATCCGGAAACAAATCAACTGGAGATACAGGTTCAGTAGTAGCCTTCATTTCACCTAAGACTACACCACCTATAGAAAACTTGACGGTATCACTCTCTGTAAAATTATATTTACCATCCGCATTTGTGCGACCTCCAAATCCTGATGGACTTGAGTGATAATCCAAACCTTCCACTGCAGAATCAACAAATGTACCTACGCTCAAACTCGTAACTTCTGAGTCATTACTCCCACTACTACAGCCTACTATTACAGTTCCTAATAATATTAAAGCCGCAGTAACAGAGTATTTAAATTTACTTTTCATAATCTATACCTCTCCCTTAAGATATCTTCACCTCTCATGAAGATTATTTTATTTTATTTTATACTCTTTTATTGTAATAGAAATAAATCATAAATGCATCACACAAAGAGGTTATATTATTTTATTTTAATACAGTTTCATCATTTATAACAATGATTAAACTTGTATTTAAAGTCTTAAGGCTATTGATTTAAAACTTTAATCTTTAATAAAATATCATCATCTTTTTTAAAATCAATATGCAGTAAATAGGTATTTTTTGATTTATAGACTCTAAAACTATCAACTTCACCTAAACACTCTACACTGAAGTTCATATCCATATCTACATCTAATGGATAGACTGTAAATTCTTTTAATGATTCTAGTCTGTAAAGTCTAGAGTCCTTCATAATGTACGCTATATAAGGATTGTAATTTTTGTATATAGAATTTGAACTTTGAAAAAACACAACATCTTGGTTTGAAGCTTGATTAAAAATTTTAATACTTTTGGCAAAAGCTAAAGTCAAATCCAAAAACAGCACTCTTTTTTTAAGTTGATCTGCTTTGATAGAACTGACCTCTTTTTTGTAAAAAATATTTGAAGAGTTTAATGAAGAGTAACTTTCATACAAAAAAAGCATCATAATAGATAAAATTGTTGTGGAGATAATCATCTCTATGATAGTAAATGAGTTTTTCATTGTAGATTTACCCTAAGTATAGAAGATGAGGAGTCATTAAGCTTTAAAATAGTTTTTCCAATTTCAAAAACTACTTGCGAATCTGTATCTTTTAACTCTTCCCTATCACTTAAATCTATGCTTTGGAGTTTTTGATAGATAATTTTTACCTTTACTGATTTGAGCTCTTTTTTTAAATCATCGTCTATATCAAAATCTTTAAGTAAATCATGAAGAGTTGCATTTTTATTTTCTAAACCATAATCACGGTTATCTACTACAAAAGATAGATACTGATTTGCAGCACTTTTCTTATCCAGTTTTAAAAATGTATACGCACTGTTAGCATATATCTCTAAAAGAGCACTAATTACAACAGATATAATAACAACAGCTATCATTACCTCTACAAGTGTAAAACCTTTACGCATGCCCTAAACCGATACGTATAGCCTCATCTAAAGATGTTTCTCCATTTTCTAACATTATTTTAAGTTGTGATGATATTGTTAATAGACCGCCTGCTTCAAGGGATGTTTGAATAGAGTGCTCATCAGTTGTAGTTTTAAGCAAATCTTTTATCGAATCATTCATAAGTAAAAGTTCACCAACAGAGTGACGACCGGAATAACCTGTGTAGTTACAGCTCTTGCATCCTACCTCTTTGTATATCTTTAAGTTTTTGTCTAAACCATAATCATCAATAAACTCTTCTGCTATCGTGTCCTCTTCTTTACAATCCTCACATAAAATACGAACTAGTCTTTGGGCAAGTATGCCCAAGAGTGAAGAGGATATTAAGAAGGGCTCTACATTCATATCAGCCAGTCTTGATATGGTAGCAGCTGCTGAGTTTGTATGAAGAGTTGAAAACACCAAGTGACCAGTTAATGCAGCTCTAATAGCTATACTTGCAGTCTCCTCATCCCTAATCTCACCTATCATAATAACATCTGGGTCTTGCCTTAAAATAGAGCGAAGTGCAGTAGCAAAAGTAAGCCCGGCTTTTTCATTTACTTGAATTTGAGCAATATTATCAGACTTGTACTCTACAGGGTCTTCAACCGTTATTAGATTTTTTTCAGGCCCTTCTACTTCACGTAAAAAGGAGTGAAGAGAGGTCGTTTTACCACTACCGGTTGGCCCCGTAACTAATATAATACCATGAGATGAACGAAGAAGTTTTTTAACATCTCCTATGAGTGACTCATTAAACCCCAGTTCATTTATCTTCGGTATCTGAGAACTCTGCATCAAAATTCTCATAACTACTCTCTCACCGTAAAAGGTCGGAAGAATAGAGACCCTTATATCCAAGGTTTCTCCTGCAATTTTTATCTGAGTCCTGCCATCTTGGGGTATACGTTTTTCTGAGATATCAAGATTAGATATAACTTTTATTCTACTTACAATTAAATTAACTACTTTTTTATCTAAATCAGCATTTTTCACTAACATTCCGTCTATTCTAAAGCGGACCTCTCCATGCTTCTCCTGAACCTCTATATGAATATCAGAAGCACGTTTTTTTACAGCTTGATAAAAAAGAGCATTTACAAATTTTATAATCGGAGCAGACTCTTCACTCGTTAAAATATCAGAAGAGGTTTTTAAAAAGACTGTCAGTGATATATCTTCATCTATATCCTCTTGACTTGAATCCTCTTGCATACTCTCCATCGTTTTATCTGAACGAAGGTCTAAAAACCTGTTATACAATCTATCATATGAGTCTTCATCAAGCATATGTATAGGATAATGTTTTTTTAGTTTTGTATAGTAATTACTGGCCTCAGCAAGATATCTGTCACATACAAAAGCACTGACCTTTCCCTCAAACTCACTAAAGAGGAGATAATTTTTAACACTTAACTCTGTAGAGAGCTCCTCTGGCTCATAAACCTCTAGGTCTAAATCATGAAGAGGTTCAAGACTTAGCATTACTCAACCTCCTCGAAAGAAGTGAAGTCATTTGATTCTGTCTCTTGAGACTCTACCTGTTTTTGCAACTCTTGGAAAACTTTTATATTATAATCTTTTTGCAGTTTAGAGAGTATTCCCAAATCTTTTTGCAGTTTAGACAATGCTTTGCTTTTGTCAATGACATAAGGTGTCAATATAACTACCAAATTATCTTCTTCAATCTTACGAGAAGTTGAAGAGAAAAGATACTCTCCGATAAGGGGGATATCACCTAAAAGTGGTACTTTACTCGTATAATCTCTATCATAACTCTTAACAAGTCCACCAATTATAATACTCTCACCATGGCGAAGAATGGCCTGTGTTTTCACCTCTTGCTTTGATGTAACTGGTTGACCTGACGCACTTGTACTACCATCATCAACAACATTTTCCAAAATAACTTCAACATCCAATGTAACTTTATCATTAGACGAAACCCGAGGTTTTATCTTTAAAGTCAGACCGACATCTTCACGCTTAAAACTACTTGTAACCCCAGGAATAGCTGTTGCACTTGATGTCACACTCCCAGTAGTAATAGATATGGTTTTACCGACATATATAGACGACTCTTTGTTATTCACACAGAGTATAGACGGATTTGATATAGATTTTGCAGCTAAATTTTCCTCTAAAAAGTCAACTGTGGCACCCAGTGCAAACGCAGCTCCGGTATTACTTCCTATAGAACCAAGAGCACTCGTAACTGCTTGAGCAGCTGCAGAAGTCAACTCTGGAGAACCAAAATTTGCACTCATCGCATAAATGCCAGAAGCCGAAACATCACCGCCTGCAAAACCATACTTGACACCCAAATCTTCACTATCACTTTTATTGATCTCTATAATTTTTGCCTGTACATATACTTGATATTTCTCTTTATCCAGCTCATCAATAATTATCTTCATTCCTTTTATAACCATAGGGTCACCTATAGCAATAATAGCATTAATCTCTTCATTAGCTGTGATACTTGGCTTCAGTGCTGGATCAGTAAAAGTTTGCTTTGATACAATATCATTCAAAGTTGTCAGTACAGTCTTTGAATCTGAGTTTTTAAGAGAAAAGATTTGAACGCTTCTGTTGATACTTGATTCAACATCCAGCTTTTGAATTAAACCCTCAATTTTTTGAACATTTTTTTCTTTTCCCACAATAATAATTCCATTAATATTATCATCAGAAATCAGCTTAACCTTTTGAGCCGCAATTTTTTGATTAAAGATAGATTTGGCTATGTTAGTTAAACGTACCTGTAATTTTCTTGCTTCTGTATGCTTAATAGGAATTATTTTAACTACAGCCTCTTTGTTTGTATCTATATCATCTATAACTTTTTTGATAGTCTCGATATTTTTAGGATAATCAGTTATTAAGAGAGTATTTGATTCTTTCAATGTCATAAGTTTTGCAGTTTTTGATATGAGGTATCGAATTTTTGCCGCAACAACATCTACATTCTCACCTTTGACAACTATTGGTTGGGTTACCATTAATGAACCATATAGTCTCTTTCCTTTGGTTACAACCTTGGCATTATGCTTTGCCGCCTCTGTTGATCGAACTATCTCATATAGTGAACCATCCCGTATTAAGGTAAAGCCTTTTGACTCCAATACAGAGACCAGTATCCCTATCAATTCATCATCATATATAGGAGAGGTACTTACAAAATCTACACTACCGTTTATTTTATGATTTACCAGTATATTTTTATTTGTAATTTTTGATATCAACTTAATAAAGTCTTTTATCTGAAGATTTGAAAAATTAACATTAACCTGCTCACGTGCTGACAAACTCAATACTATAACTGCTGTTAATAAAATAGTTTTAATTAATTTCATATACTAACTCCTTCTCTTGGTTATTTCTCATTACTACAACTTGAATTCTCTTTAACTTATCTATATTACTATAGATACCAAGTATATCCTTATAAGACTTCAACTCTATGTTGTTTGCTTTTATAATCAGGTCACCTTTTTTTAGACCTAAAGTTGCTAGTTTTGAGTTACTATTAATCTTAGTTACCCTAAAGCCCTCTATATCTCTTCCATTTCTTACTTCACTAAAAGATATATCTTTCCATACCTCTTTAGGGTTCTTGGTATAAAAAGATATGTCATTTCTAGATACATCAATGGAGTTCCCCACAGAGACAGTGTTCTCAACACCTTTAATGAAATTTTTACTTTTTTTTATCTTTTCAAGTTCTAGTATATACTCTGTGCCATCCTTTACAAAAATAGCACTTGTAAGCCTAATTGATTTTAAGGTAAAACCAGAAAAGCTCTCCCCGACTCCAATTATTGATGTTGATTTTGGCGATATCTTTAATGATACTATCACGTATCCACCACTACTTGTTCCATAAAGACCTTTTAGTACCATATTGGTAATGCTTAATCCACTAAAAGAGTTGCCATTTTCAATTGGTTCGTTTTTCACTAAACTATTTGAGTTCTTTATCATATTCTGAAAATCAACTTTTTGGTATCTATGCTGATAACTCTCTTTTTGTATAAGGTCAACGCCATCACTTGGTAAAAACAACCAGAAAATAAGAGATAAAAACTTTGCAATCAACAGCAGTATAAGTACTTTTATTGATATTCGTAAATATCTGGAACTAGAAAATTTTATCATAAGTATAATCTCCCTGTTCTGTTTTTTTAAGCTGTTTCAGTGTGCCTGCATAGTTCATAAGCATGAGTTTCGATGGAGTAAGCTCTAGATGAAGTGCTCCATCAAAAACACTATAAGTAGCATCAAGCTCTCCAAAATCACCAACAGCGAAGGCTTTAATATTGAATGGGTTAAGTATTGAGTAACTCACTTCAACTTCATTAACCTTTAGAGGCACCAATGTTTTGGCAATATTTGAAAGAGTTATATCTGTTAAAACTACTCTATTATATATAACAAAAAGGTGGATATCCACTTCAGATATGTTTGCAAACTTTATAGAATCTGCATAAATATCTGTATTTTTTACTCTCAGACACAAAGGTTGATCAGCAATTTCCTCATTTGCAACAATAATACTATGTGTTTTTAATTTGGACTCTAAAAAGTAGTAAGCACTAGCCTTGGGAATAAAATATATGAGGGCAAGTATGAAAAAAATAAAATATGTAAAAAATACCAGTACTTTTTTTAGCATTTTATCTCCATTTTAAAGCGGACTTTCGTTTCACTAAGTCTCTCTATTTCGAATGAGTGTATATCATAAGTCCTATTTAGAAGCCTGCCCATAAGTATATTCAATACATTTTTATCTATACTCTTAGAGCTTAAGAGTATACTCTCTTTTTTCATCTTTGTTTCTATGTCTACAGACTTCACAGCTGGAAATCTGAGTAGTATATTAATGGACTTTTCAACCTCTGCTTTATCACGGTAGACAGACTTTAAACCACTGACCTGATGAGCAAGGGATGTCTTTTTTTTATACTCATCTTTAATATCTGCAAGTTCAAACTTTACACTTTCGAGTTTTAAAGATATAAACACAAAGACCACTACAAGTAAAAGAGCTATATAAAGCGGGTTGATTCTATTCATAATATCATCTCCAAGTGCCAGCTATTTACTTTCTTCTCTGTTTTGAATTTAACTCTATTTGATTCCATAATATGGGTTATACTCTTTACAGTTTCATCACAAAGAGCTGTAAACTCCAAAGAGAGAACTCTATTCTTAAGAGTCATCTGCTTCAGGTTTTCACCTGACTTTAGCTTTAAAGAGAGTACAATGGCGATATATTCTCTCAATAGTGTCTGCTTCGAGTGTGCTAAGGTATACTCTTTTAGTACTGTTTCATTCTGAATGCTTGTCTCTTGTAAGTTATGCTTTTTAAAGATATTATCATTTAAGGCAGTTAACTCTTGCAGCTTGTGGGATGTTATGAAATACTCAGTAAATACAAGAGCTATTAGCATAATTAAAATCAGCCATATCGTATAGAGGCTGTTGTTATCCACAATATGTCCAAACTGTGCAAGGGTGATATAGTTCTTAGACAACTCTATATCATCTAAATCTATCTCATGTATATCTTCAATCCATTCACAAAGGAGTATAAGAACTCCGTCTTTTAAGCATATTTTCTGCGTTTTATTTATTGTAACCGTACCATCTATAAATGATAATTCACTCTGTGCAAAATAGACATTCTTTACATTTGAGTCTGAAATCCCTTTTTCAGATAGAAGATCCAATATAACTTTATCTTCGTAAGCAAATGCAAAAAAAACATTCTTCTCTTTGTATACGAAGTAGTTATAGTTCCCCTTTGGAAGCGTATCTTCAAAAATAGAGGGGAGTAGTTTCTTTGCGCCTGCGACACTTTTTATAGGTAAAGTTATTTTTTTAACCCAATAAAGAGAGGGTGAAAGAATAACATTGACCCGCTCATCAACCATATCTTCACTGGAGTTTGGGTCTAAAAAAATTGTTTTAATCTTTTCATCAAATTTTATAAACAAAATCTCTCCCTCTTTTAGATTTGGCATCATACTCAAAATTAACTCTTGCAATATTTGAGCCACTTTTAACTACAATCTCAACATTAACAAATGGTTCAAAATAACTTATCTCAAAACCATTAAGTAGAACCTTCTCCTCATTACTCAAATCCAGATCAAGTAAACTTTTGTAAGCTCCGCCAT
>JBDLHW010000076.1:0-8406 GCA_039715155.1 Campylobacterota bacterium
TTACCCTCTAATGGCTTATCAAAGCCGAGCATTGGAGCAGTTTTACCGCTTCTTGCAATATCTATGATATTTGCAACTACCGCAGATGCTGTTGCATCCCCACCAGCTCCAGGACCATAATAGAGTGTCTCACCAACCTTATCTCCAACTACAGAGATACCGTTCATCACACCATCAATTTTTGCAATCATCTCTTCTTGTTTAATGAGACAAGCGTGAACACGAAGCTCAACCTGAGAAGCATCTTTTTTAGCGATTCCAAGCAGTTTTATAGCATAGCCAAACTCTTTAGCAAAAGAGATATCCTCTTGAGTTACGTTTTCAATTCCCTCGATTAAAATATCTTCAGGTTTTGCATCTATTCCGTAAGCTATTGAAGCTAAAATCAGAAGTTTGTGAGCCGCATCATAACCACCGACATCAAAACTAGGGTCTGCTTCTGCATAACCTAAACCCTGAGACTCTTTAAGGATAGCATCATAATCAACACCCTCATCAGTCATCTTAGTCATCATATAGTTACATGTACCATTCATGATTCCCATAATTGACTCGATGTGGTTAGCTGAAAGTCCATCACGTAGAGCATTAATGATTGGGATACCGCCAGCTACAGCAGCCTCATACTCAAAAGCGATATCTTTAGCCATATCTTGAAGTTCATAACGGTGATATGCTAAAAGTGCTTTATTGGCAGTCACAACTGCTTTTCCTGATTTAAGTGCACGTTGTACTACTTCAAAAGGCTCTTCAACCCCGCCCATCAACTCTACTACAATATCAATCTCAGAATCATTTAAAACATCATCAACACTATCCGTAATGATAATATCTAAACCTCTATCTTTGTTAAGATTTTTAACTACACCGCTTTTAACTTCTATCTCTTGACCTGCACGAGCAGAGATAACATCAGCATTATCTTTTAAGATTTGAGCTACACTTGTTCCAACAGTTCCAACACCGATTATTCCAACTTTAACCACTACTTTACCTCTTCAAACTGTTTTAAAAACTCTTTAATACTACGCGCTGCCTGACGGATACGGTTATCATTCTCGATAAGTGCGATTCTTACCCAGCCCTCACCATGTTGACCAAAACCGATACCAGGTGCTACTGCAACGCCTGCTTCACTAAGAAGTCTTTTTGAGAACTCCAATGAACCTAAGTGTTGTGCACACTCTGGGATTCTTGCCCACGAGAACATACTCGCTTCATTCTTTCTAATTTTCCAACCGGCTCTCTCAAATGCCTCGATAAGAACATCTTGTCTATGGTCATACTTGTCTGTTATATCTTTCACACACTGCTGATCACCATTGAGTGCAACTGTAGCTGCAACTTGGATAGGAGTAAACATTCCGTAATCCAACCAAGATTTAATCTTTTGAAGTGCACCGATCAGTTTTTCATTTCCAACAAAGAAACCGACACGCCATCCAGCCATGTTATAAGATTTAGAGAGTGTAAAAGACTCAACAGCTACATCTTTTGCTCCCTCTACACTCATAATAGATGGAGTCTCGTAACCGTTAAAAGTAATGTCACCATAAGCGATATCACTAATTACATAAAACCTAAGCTCTTTAGCCATCGCTACAAGTCTCACGTAGAAATCCTGTGTAACAGTTGCAGTAGATGGATTGTGTGGGAAGTTTACAAGTACATACTTTGGTTTAGGAGAAGTCTCTTGGAAAACCTTTCTCAAATCATCAAAAAACTTATCTTCATCAATTCTGTAATCTTCATCAAAACTGATTCCGAATTTTGCAACATTACCACCCGCTAAGATAAATGCATACTCATGGATAGGGTAAGTCGGGTCAGGAACAACAGCAGTATCACCAGGGTTTGTTATAGCGTATGCCAAGTGTGCATAACCCTCTTTTGAACCCATTGTAGCAACACACTCTGTCATAGGGTCTAAATCACACCCATAACGGCGTTTATACCAATTAGAGATAGCCAATAGAAGTTTTGGAATACCTTTTGAAGTCGAGTAACCGTGTGTTTTAGTTTTTTGGGCTGATTCTACAAGCTTTTCACGAATGTGTTCTGGAGTATCCCCATCAGGATTACCCATAGAAAAATCTATTACATCTTTTCCGGCTCTGCGCTCGGCCATTTTAAGATCATTAACTTCCGCAAAAACATACTTCGGAAGTCTATTCATTCTGTCAAATTGGATTTCATCAAACATTATCAGTCCCTAGTTAAATATTGATGCTATTTTAGCAAAAAATATTTAGAGAAAGATAAGAAGTTTTTCTATCTCCTGCCAGAGGGGTAAAGTGTCAGTGCATCTTTTACATTTTTAAGAGAGTACAAATCAGATATTTTAATATACTTTGCCTCTTTAGGTATCTCTAGCTTCAGAGTACTGTATCTCTCATCCTCTTTAATGACCTTTAAAAGATGCAGTGAAGAGTCATAATAAGCAATGTAGGGATACCAGTTATTTCTTCTCGAACTTACAATTTTAAGCTCTTTAATCTTTGAAACATTCAACCAGTGAGCATAGAGTGAACGCTTCAGTTTAACCTCTACAGACTTCTCAAGCTCTATAAGGTTTAAAAAACTATTTCCCATATCAACGACATAGGTCCATTCAGTTGCAGATGTTCTATCTATATCTATGATATTAGAACCGCTTCTGTTTAACTCCGTCTGTAAAACCAGAGGATCTGTTGCATATTCAGATGTCAACTTTATACTCCAGGTAAACTCTGAAGAGTTAAGGTTGGATGCGGTTGTAACATAACGGTAGTAGCCTATATTTCTAAGAGCATCACCCATTAACTTTACAAAAAAGAGTGGTGAACCACTTGTTTTAAAATTAAGCTGTATCTCTCTGGGTGTTTCAAAAAAGAGGTTTAAGAGACCGTTTTCTTTGAGAGTCTCCACAACTTTAACGACATCAACTCTCTCATTTTGGTAAAAATCAGATTCAGGGTCAAAAATAACATCCACAAAAGCCTTGTTTTTCTCATAAATATCACTATCTAAAAAACTCTTTATCTTTAGAGTTAAATTATTATCATTTGACTCTACAACTTCATCAATTTCATTCGCAAGCAGAGAGAATGAAAAAACAAGTAAAAATGATAGAACTATTTTTACCATACACGCCCTTCATTTAGTATCTTAAAGTCTCTAAAAGTCAACTTTTTCAGTTCACCCTTCTTATATAAAAACCTGAGATTATTTGCTGTTTTGAACTCTTGGAGTTCACCGTTTATCAATATATCAACATGTCCATGACCTAAAGAGAGGAGCCACTCTTTACTTGGGTCGAGCTCTAAACTCTCTTCAATTATAGTCTGCTTTTTAATATCCTCAGTTCTATCAATATAGCCTACCCAGAGCTTAGTTTTTGCAATTATTTTCAGTGATGGCGGCAGTTCTACAGCCTCTTCTTCCTCAACAACTACAAGAGGTATAGTCTCATTTTCATCAGAAGTGTTATCCTCATATGCTGTGGGGTTTATATTTTTTTGAGCATTTACTATAGCAGAGTTATCTATTTTAACTATCTCAGGTGTTGGTGAATCACCTCCAACACTAAAAAAAGCCACTACAATAAATACAAATAGAGCTACGAGAATGTAGATCGGTGTTAGACTTTTAACTTTTTTTGGTTCTACAAACACGCCAGCTGTAGAGATATCTTTCTCAGGTTCATCTTCAAAGTATGCCAAACCCTTCTCTCTTAACATACTTAAGTCTTGATTATACTCTCTCTCTAAAATAGAGATAAATCCTAAAAACTGAACCCTTGTCAGACCCTCAAAACTCTCATGAATAACACTCTGCGCATACTTTAGGGAGATATGTGTATCTTCATAAATCTTTTGAGCACCCAACTCTCTTAAAAAATCCAACTCTTCACTCACAGCCATCTCCTCATTAGTTTGTTCGCATTCTGTCCATCAAAATAGCACCTGCAACGCTAACATTTAATGAATCAAACTCATGTGCCATCTTTATACTCACTGCACAGTCCAGTTTAGAGACTACACGAGAGCTAAGGCCTTCCCCTTCACTTCCTAAAACTAAAACTTTTTTCTTATCTATGCGTGTCTCTCTAATATCAAGTCCGCTCATATCAGCACCATAGGTAGTAAATCCTGACATTTTCAAGTCATTTAAAACATCATGAACATTATTCTCAATTGCAAAAGGCATATCATACAGAGCACCTGTACTTGTTCTAAGAATAGTTTCCATTGGAAGCTGTTTTACACCGCAAGCGATGATAGCATCAACGCCAAGAGCATAAGCACTTCTAACAAGAGCACCAATATTTCCAACATCTGTCAAGCCAGAGAGCACTAAAACAAATTTTTTCTCAAAAAAGAAATCATATGGTTGAAGCTGATAATCTTCAACTTCCGCTAAAAAACCCTGATGAGAAGCATTTTTGCACATCTTCTGTGCAGCTTCATTAGGAATACGTTTAACTTCAAAACCCATCTTCATAAGACGAGAGTACTCTTTCTTCTCTATCTCTTTAGCAAGGTAGAGAGTTTTGATTTTGTTTGGATAATTTTGGATTAAATAATATATTGGTTGCTTTGCATAAATTAACATGAGAGTATTCTATCGAAAAATAGTGTCTGTTTGGTACATTAAATATTTTTTATTAAAAAAGTGTGATGAAACTATAGTTCAAGTAGTCTGGCGTAACAAGCTTTTGTATTTTCGCCAGTTATTTTACTAATGAGTTTAGCCTGTGTTTTCTTTGGCAAATCAAGGGAGAGTATATCTTTTTGACTTACAGCAGAATCGGCTTGAGTCTCACCAGTACTCAATACAACAACCCACTCTCCACGAAAATTTCCTGAGAGTTCTTCTAAGATTTCACCCGCTGTTCCGTGAAAATAGTTTTGATACTTTTTAGTAAGCTCTTTTGCTAAGAATATCTCACGTGAGGGCTCCTCTTTTTTAATCTCTAAAAGTAACTTCTCTAATCTATGAGGTGATTCATAAAGTATAGTTGTAAAACCGTTGTGCAGAGCACGTTGGAGCTGTTTCTCACGTGAGCTTCCCTTATGGTCTAAAAATCCAAAAAAGAGCATCTGAGTCTCTACAAATCCAGACGCTACAAAAGCAGTAAGCAGTGCATTTGCACCAGGCAATATGTCAAACTCTATCTTGTTTTCTATGCAGTAACGAACCAAAACTTGTCCAGGGTCACTAATGCCCGGCATACCCGCATCACTCACATAAACAATATTTTGCTCAAAAAAAGATGGTTCTAGTTTCTCAACAAAAGCTTCTTCATTGTGTGAGTGAAGTGAAATAAATTCTTGATTCTCTTTAAACGCAGTGTTATAACGCTCTTTAAGTATGTGGATTAGTTTTTTTGTGACTCGTGTATCTTCACAAAGGAGTATATCAGCCTCACGTAGAACTTCAATAGCTCTAAGTGAGATGTCGCCTATGTTACCTATCGGAGTAGGAACTAGACTAAGCATATTAAATCTTTAAAAGATTATTTTTTAGCGTAACGTGCGTTAAATTTCTCGATACGTCCAGCAGTATCAACCATACGCTCAGAACCTGTGAAGAATGGGTGACACTCATTACAGATATCAATTTTCATCGCATCTACTTCGCTTTTAGTTTCAAAGCTGTTTCCACATGCACAAGTTACAGTACAAGTTACTAAATTAGGGTGTAAATCTTTTTTCATTTTTTTGCCTTTTGCTACTCGTCAAAGTACGAACAGCTATATATTTTTTAAATCCGTATGGGGGCAGATTTTTGGAACTGAAATTATATCAAAATATTTCTTAAAACTACAACTACAGTAATATTTTACTTGCAACTGCCATTACAGCGGACTCTGAACGCAGTACCATCGGAGTATTTAACCTAAAGACTTCTTGGCTTTTTAAAAGCTCTTTTTCATCTTTAGAAAAACCGCCCTCACAGCCTATGAGAACTCTTTTAAAGTTACTATTTCCGCTTAAAATATTATCTGTGAAATCAAATACTTTCGTATCAGGAAATTCAGATATAAACGCAGCTATATTTTTATATATATCAAACTCCATTATTGAAGTTCTTCCGCTCTGCTGCATCGAAGCCTCAACAACTCTATCAAATCTTTTAAAATCAAGTTTAAAGTTTTTCTGACTTCTATCACAGTAGATAAAGGAGATTTTACTCACGCCTATCTCACAGAGTGAGGGCAAAACTTTCTCTATTGATTTTGAGTCTATCACACACCAAGCGATATGCAGCTCTTTATCAGGTTTTACTTCACTTAGCTCTGATGAGATTAGCTCAAGCTCTAAACTTCTGCCATCTATATCTCTGATCTTATACCTGTGTAGTACTTTAATATCATCTTTGTTACGAAAACTGAGTTCATCATCAATCTCATGACGACGAACTTTAACCAGATACTTATGTAAATCACCCTTTAGAGTCAACTGAGACTTGGCTGCGTTTTCATGAAGTATATATATCAAATCCACCACATCCAGATAAATATAACCAGGGTCCAGGCAAGTTCAATATAGAGCAGTTTATTTGCATAATCTTTATATGCCTCTAAACTTCTCTCTTTATTAGGATTCATATATTTTAGAATCTTAGCTCTTTTTACCTCTAGAACTATCAGTAGCAGAGAGATTGCAATCATTACGATGTTCTCTATTGTAAAGTCCAAATGCTTTGCTGCCATCATAATAATACCGGTAAAAATCTCCAGACCAATGACAGTAGCAGTTAGAGGAAGTAAAAATATACTCATCAATCTTTTATATTTTTGCAGATCTTTAGCGATACGTAATAAGAATATATTTAAAAATATAACAGCTACAAGTGCGATTCCGCCGATACTGTGGATAGATAAACCCATATTATACATTTCATTCATGGCGAAATTATATTATAATATGCGAATTAATCAAAGAGGTAGTAAATTATGGCAGTTACAGTTGAAAAAGCGCTCGAGTTAATCTATACAAATATCAAACAGAAATCACTAAAGATTGTACCAATAGAAGAGGCCTTAGACTCAGTCATAGCTGAGGATATTATTGCTATCCACAATCTACCTCCTTTTGATAACTCTGCGATGGATGGTTATGCTGTAAAAGTAGTTGATAGCGGTAAAGATGTAAAAGTAAGCCATACAATCTTTGCAGGTGATGACTCAAAAGAGGAGCTAACAGCAGGTAGTGGCATCAAAATTATGACAGGTGCCAGAATTCCTATGGGAACGCAGTGTATAGTCCCCATAGAAGACACGACTGCATGTTTTGACGGAGTAACACTGCCAGAAAACCTTACTATTTCTAAACATATAAGACTGAGTGGTGAAGATATCAAAAAGGGTGACAAGCTTTTAGGGCGCGGTGATAGACTCAGCGCACATAAAATAACTCTACTAGCCTCTCAAGGAATCAGTCATGTCAAAGTCTATAAAAAGCCTAAAGTGGCTCTCTTTGCTTCTGGAAATGAACTGAAAATGCATTTTGAAGAGGTTGAAGCTCATCAACTCTATAACACTAATACTCCTACACTTTTAGCACGTGCTTCAGAGCTTGGTTGTGAAGTAGATTTTATAGGAACTTCTATCGATACTTTAGAGGATATCAAAGCACATATAAAAAGTGCACTTGATAGTGATCTGATCATTACATCCGGTGGAGTAAGTGTTGGTGATGCTGATTTTACAAAAGAGGCATTTGCTGCATTTAGTTGTGACACCCTATTTGACAAGATAGAGATAAAACCCGGCAAACCGACTACTTTTGGTAAAATCGGGGATACTATCGTTTTAAATCTACCGGGTAATCCACTCGCAGCTGCTCTAAACTTTGAACTCTTTGGTCAAAGTATCATCCTTGCTCTGAGCGGAGACAAGTCTAGATTTTTAAGCACAATAAATGCAAAAATAAAAAATGATTACAAACTAAGAGCAGGAAGAAGAACTCTTGTTCCGGGTTACTTTGATGGTGAGTATTTTGAAGTGTGTGAACACTTTGCACCAGGTATGGTATCACCCCTTGCAAATGCAAACGGATATATTATGATTAGTGAAGAGTGTGGGTTTTTAGAGAGTGAGTCAAGTGTAAAAGTAATCCCTACAAAGTTTAGTTTTACCTCACGTGAGATGAAGAGTTTGGTTAGTGGCTAAACCTCTTTAGGATTAGAGAACTTTTCAAAGCGTTTTATCTTTTCCCATAGCTCACTATCACTCCAGTCATCTCTGACTTCGTCTGAGAAAATAATCTCATTAAGATTAATTAAACCCATGTTTTGAGAGTATGCATCTTCCGAAAAACATTGTGCATACCCCGTATCTGTCTCATGAACTATAACACTGAAGAGTTTTACCTCTTTTTCACCGTTTTGAGTATTTGTAAGTTTTAGAAGTCTGTCTAT
>JBDLHW010000077.1:0-8314 GCA_039715155.1 Campylobacterota bacterium
TGTGCCTGTAAGAAGTTCCTCTTTAGACGGAATGGATTCTCTTCTCTCTATTGTTCAGATGCCAGGCGGTGTTCCAGTGGCTACAGTAGCGATTAACGGTGCAAAGAATGCAGGTATTTTGGCAGCCCAGATTATTGGTGCATCAGATAGCTCTTTAAGAGAAAAAATTACAAGATATAAAAAAGAGATGAAAGAGCAGGTAGACGCCAAGTCAGAGAAGTTGCAAAAAGTTGCATATAAACAGTACTTAAGTGAGATGGGGAAATAGATGAAATTTGTATCAATCGTAATGGGTTCTAAAAGTGATTATGAGGTAATGAAGTCGTGCTCCGACACATTTGAAGCTTTTGGTGTTAACTATGAGCTGATTATATCTTCAACACACAGATCTCCAGAGAGAACTACAGAGTATATTCAAGAGGCTGAGAAAAAAGGTGCTCAGGTATTTATTGCTGCTGCGGGTATGGCTGCACATTTAGCTGGTGTACTCTCTTCTAAAACTGTAAAACCTATTATAGGCGTTCCAATGTCAGCATCTGCACTATCTGGGATAGATGCTTTACTCTCTACTGTACAGATGCCGGCTGGTATGCCAGTTGCTACTGTTGCAATAGGTAGAGCAGGGGCAATTAACTCTGCTTATTTAGCAATGCAAATTTTAGCTTTAGATAACGAAGAGTTAGCAATGAAGTTAAAAGAAGATAGAATCTCTAAAGCTAAAAAAGTTGAAATGGATTCTTTAGAGATTGAGACAATTATTAAGTAAATAATTTTCTACCAAGAGGGGACACTATGACGTGGATGAGTGATGAAGAGTATATTGAGTTAACAGGCTTAGATATTTCAGCAATTGAAGATTTGATAGAGCGCGGTAAACTCACTGTAAAAGTTGAGGATGGCGTGAGATATATAGACCCATCTAAGGGTACACAGGAAGTTGTACCTGCTCAACTAAGTGAACTCTCTAAAAGAAATACTCATGAGATGATAGTTCAACCTGAGTTTGTTGAAAAAACGATAGGTACGATCATAAACCTTCATGAGAAAGTCCTTGACTCAAAAGATGAGACTATTGAAGCTGTAAAAGTTGAAAACGAGTTTCTACGTGAGGCTTTAGCTTCACTCCAAGAGCTTTATGATGAAGATAGAAAAACAATTCACACACTCCAAGAACAGCTTAAACTCTCACAACAAGAAGTAGAGTTTATGAGACGAAAATATAAAATGATGTGGAACAAAGCCATCGAAGATCACACTGATAAATAGATGAATATAGATGAGGCCTGTGTTACCTGCATAATTAACCAAAGTCTGAAAGTTGCGGATGCCATAAATGCAACTCCCTCTTTAAAAACTAAGCTCACGTCAACTGTTGAGGATATGAGTAGAGATTTTTCATTTGAGAATAACCCTACAGAAATAGCCGCTGATGTTTATGAAAAAATGGCTCAAATCGCCAATAAAACAGATCTCTATGATGAGGTTAAAGAACTCTCAACAAAAAAAGCACTCTCATTTGTTCCTCTTTTAAAAGAGAAACTCTCTAGCAGTGATAACAAACTGCTAACAGCAACAAAGATTGCAGTTGCCGGAAATGTGATTGACTTAGCGGCCGAAGTTGAGTTTGACTTAGAAGAAGAACTCATAAAAATCTTTGATACAGACTTCTCTCATAATGATTTTGAAGCTATGAAAGGTAGTTTAAAAGATGCAAAAAATGTAGTTGTTTTGGGTGATAATGTTGGTGAGCATATATTTGATTATATGTTTGTAGAGACTCTCAAAGAGCTCTATCCAAATGCGATATATAACTATTTTGTAAGAGGTAATCCAATCATAAATGATGTAACTCTCAAAGAGGCACGTGAGGCTGGGTTTGATGAGTTATGTAACCTTGTTGACAGTGGAGTCAATACACCAGGTTTCACATTCTCACGTGCAACTTCGGAGGCACAAAAGCTTTTTGATAGTGCTGATGTAGTGATATCCAAAGGAATGGGAAACTACGAGTGTCTCAGTCCGTCACATAGAGAAAACATATGCTTTTTACTCAAAGTAAAGTGTGGTGTAGTAGCCAACTCTTTAGGCAGAGAGATAGGTGATATCGTTTGTAAAATGGTATAATGCCAAAAAATAAAATATAGGTCACAATAATGATAACTTTTAGCGAGATGTTACTAAAACTACAAGAGTTTTGGATGAAGGAGGGGTGTAATATTGTACAGCCTTACGATATTCCAGCAGGAGCAGGGACTTTTCACCCTGCCACTTTTCTTCGCTCTCTTGACTCTACTCCTTGGGCAACTGCCTATGTTGCACCCTCACGTCGTCCGACAGATGGTCGTTATGGAGAAAACCCAAACAGACTTGGTTCTTACTATCAGTTTCAAGCACTTATAAAACCGTCACCGGATAATATTCAAGAGCTTTACCTAAAGTCATTAGAGTATCTTGGACTTGATGTTTCACAGCACGATATACGTTTCGTAGAAGATAACTGGGAGTCACCGACACTTGGTGCTTGGGGACTTGGCTGGGAAGTTTGGTTAAACGGTATGGAAGTTACTCAGTTTACATACTTTCAACAGGTTGGCGGAATAGAGTGTAATCCCGTAGCAGTTGAGATAACGTATGGAACGGAGAGACTCGCTATGTATCTTCAGGGTGTTGATAATATTTTTGACATTGTCTGGAATGAGGATGAGCATGGAAAAACACTCTATAAAGATGTACATAAAGAGAGTGAGATAGAGTTCTCTAAATACAACTTTGAAGTAGCAGATATTGAGATGCTCTTTAATGACTTTAATGCAAAGTGTGATGAGTGCCTAAAAACACTTGAAGCCGGACTTCCTCTTCCTGCTTATGATCTGTGTATGATGGCTTCAAATACTTTTAACGTGCTTGATGCGAGAAAAGCAATAAGCCAGACAGAGCGTCAAAATTACATGTTAAAAATTCGTGAACTCTCAAAAGGGTGTGCAGAGCTCTATAAAGAACAAGAACCTGAAAGATTAAAAAGAGTTCAATCATAAATATTGCATAATGCAATACAAATCTAATTAAACAGATTTTTTGAGTATAGTTTTAAAAATGGCTATATTTAAAGAGGATGTTATGAAACTGACAAAAGAGCAAGAGACAAAGTTTAAAAAGCTTGGTATTAGCAGTTACAGTGAACTTGCTCTAATAATCCCTCACTCCTATGAGGATTATCGCCTAAATGATAATCTACAAACTCATAAAGCCCAACTAATCGACGCCACTGTTGAGTCAGTCTACCGTGCTCCAAACTCTATACAGATAACTTTTTTTGCGCATAACTTCGGTCATACAGTAACCGGAGTACTGTTTCGTCCAAAACCATATATGATGCATCAGTTTAAGGTTGGGGATCGGGACTATTACTTTGGTATGATAGAGTGCAAAGTAGGGCAGTGCACTGTGAGTATGCCCAAAAAAATCACAACAATTGGTGCAATTACTCCAAAATATAAATCAGCTCTTAGAAGTGATGTAATGCTGCGTTTTACTCGTGCAAATTTAACACGTGAGAATTTGAAATCAGAAGGTTTGAAAGATAGTATTGTAGATGAAGTGTTAAAACTCCATTTTCCCACTGATGAGACAATAGAGAGCGGAGAGTTAAGTGAAAATAGTATATATGCATTGAAGTATATAGAACTCTTTACATATATGAAACAGTTGTCAGCTAAAAGACGATACTTCAAGGCACTCAAGTCGATAGAGAGTGATTATGGTGCCTGGCTAGAGACCTTGCCTTTCAGATTGACTAATGAGCAGATAAAGGCAATTGATGAGATTAAGAGTGACTTCTCAAAAGATGTTGCTGCAAAACGAATGATAGTCGGTGATGTTGGCAGTGGAAAGACTATGGTGATTTTAGCCGCTGCATATATGAATAGAGCTAACTGCTCAATATTAATGGCCCCAACGACAATACTTGCAAATCAACTCTTTGAAGAGACCCAAAAGTTTTTACCAAATATGAAAAGTGTATTAGTGACAAATAAGAGTAAGAAAGTTGACTTGTCAGAATATGATTTTATCATAGGAACCCATGCACTTTTATATAGAGAGCTACCCGAATCTTCACTTGTTATGGTGGATGAGCAACATAGGTTTGGAACACAGCAGAGAAATATGTTGGAGAAACTAGTAAGCAGTGGTCAAAATAAACCGCACTTTTTACAGTTCTCAGCTACACCAATACCAAGAACACAAGCTATGATAGAGACGGCACATATAGATGTTAGTCTGATAACTTCAACACCATTTAAAAAAGATATAAGAAGTGAGGTGATACAAAAAAAAGATTTTTCTGATCTGTTAGAGCATATTAAGAGTGAAATAGAGAAAAATAAGCAAATCCTTCTTGTCTATCCCTTGGTTGAACAGAGTGAAATGATTGAGTATCAAAGTATTGAAGAAGCACGTTCTTACTGGGAGAAGAACTTTGAGGGTGTATATGTTACACATGGAAAAGATAAGGAGAAAGAGCAGGTACTTCTTGATTTTAAAGAGAGTGGAAATATCCTTATAGCTACTACAGTTGTGGAAGTAGGTATCTCACTGCCGAGACTAACAACTGTAGTGGTTGTTGGAGCTGAAAGGCTAGGACTCTCAACTCTGCATCAACTGCGAGGACGAGTGAGTAGAACGGGACTGAAAGGATATTGTTATCTCTATACAAATCAAAACTCTTCAGAGAGACTGGATGAGTTTGTAAAAACAACAAGTGGCTTTGATATAGCAAATCTGGATTTGAAGTTTAGAAAAAGTGGTGACCTGTTAAAGGGGACAAATCAGAGTGGAACACAGTTTAAGTGGATTGATATTGGAGAGGATGAAAAAATTGTTAGGAGTGTAAAGGTGGATTTGAGTATTTAATCTCAAGGAGATTATCTTTAGTGGTCTCAGCGGCCCAAGCGGAACAAAGGGACTTGTTCCTTTGTGGGACTAATAATTAATATAGTCCGAATTTACCGTCGTTTCTTTTGTAAAGAACACGAGTCTTATCTTCGTTATCTATAAAGATTTCAAACATCTTATCGCCATCTTTTAGGTCATTTAAAACATCTTCAACCTCACGTGGTTTGTAAAGATCTAACTCAACAGGAACAATTTCATCTTCCATAGCTTCAGTTGCATCTTTAACATCAGCATTCTCAGCCTTAGCTTCATTTAGACCAACCTTATGGTGTTCAGTGTCTCTGTCGTGCATACGACGCATAGCTTTTTGAGCTCTGCTAATTGCAATATCAATAGCAGCGTAGAGATCATCATCATTTTGTTTTATGATTATAGAGTTTTTATGAGCAAGATTGATAACAAACTCAACCATTGAGTGCTCTTTACCCTTTTTTGTCTGTGCTGATGCAACAACGTTTACAGAGATGATATCCATATTGAATTTGTTAAGAGTCTCTATAGATGTTGTCATGTGCGCTTTAATAGCGTCTGTAAGTTCTAAATGTCTTCCTGTAAGGGAAATATTCATAGTGTAACCTTTTAATATTTTAATGCGAGATTATATCATTAAAAGGTTTAGAAGAGTTTTATAAAATTATAATTTTTGGATAGTTCTTCTGAAGTAACGAATTGGTTCTGAAACAACTGTAGTATCTGTTACGCTAACGGTGACATCCATTAAAACTGAACCATTCTGTTCAGGTGTTGTCACTGTTGCATAGGTTTGAGCTGCAGTACAAGGAGAAGGATTTGTATAAATATATTGCATTGTAATACTTATATCAAAGTAGTCGGGATTTCCATCTCCATCTAAGTCAGGTGTGAAGTTAAGAGTATTTATATTGCTACATGCTCCATCTTGGGCTATTTTCAGCAGTGCGTACTCAGTTGCGCTTTTTGATAGCAATACAGACTGCTCTAGCAGATACAAGTCAGCTGTTCTTTTTGTTGTCTGTGTTGTTAGAGCTAATGAAAGAGCCATTATTGTTGCCATAACAACTATGACTGTGATTGCCATAATCATAGCCATACCGCTTCTTGAAGATTTTAAAATATTGTTTTTTCTTTGCATAACGAGTATTCATCCTCACTTTTAAGTAAGTCTGTTTTTGTACAAACTTGAATTTTGATTATTGAGCCTATTGACATAAATTGAAAAGCACTCACGTCTTCCATAATTACTGCTGATCTTCCATCTGTTGCATAATCTTCACCTTTCCAAGGCTGATAGTCATACCATAACGTTAAAGTTCCCATATTGTTTGTACCAGGTGTATATACGATGGCGTAGGCAGTCCATGCGAGCTTGTAGTACTCATAAATATCAAAGCCACTAAAATCAACACCACCAATACCTGTGACAAACTCATCAGGATTAGCATTTGAGTTAATTGGATGTATAAGAGCTGTACTGTGTGCGGTTAAAGCAGTTCCGTTATTATCCCAGGCATATCTTGTGTAATCACTATTTGAGCCTATAAAGTACAGAGCGGCATCGTTTATAGTAGAGTTACTATAAGATAGTGTCGATATAAGAGCGTTAACTGCAGTCGTATTCGTCTCCGGTGAGTTAAAAAGAGCATTGTTACCTGCATCTAAGTCTATAATTCCACTCCAGTTAGGAGTAGTGGTTCCACGAAAACCATCTATATCAGAGCCAATCCACTCTAAAACTGTAAAAGCTTCACCAGAGGCACTCCCTATCGCTCTAGTCTCAGGAACTGCTAAATCCCTAGCAATAACAGAATCTTTTATACGGTATTGAAGACGAGAAGCTATAAACTCTACCGCCGAAGCACTTTTTGACTGAAGTGCATTGTTTACATTAGAAAATATAAAACTTTTATATGCTTGAGCTAAAAACTCTACTCCAAACTTACCGATTATTCCCATTACTACAATAACAAAAATCAACTCTATCATTGTAAAGGCGGCACGAGTTCTCATTAGTAGCTCCTCTTATAGTAGTCAACTTCGCCGATATTGGCACTATATGTTCTAAGTACTGTAATGACACCGGAGGAGTCACTAATTGTTGAGACAATACTTTTCATATTTGGATTATTTGCTGTTAAACCAAAACTTGCATTGATATTTACCGCTACAGTTGAAGTGTAAATATCTTTGTACGCCTGCGCACCTACACTAACACCGCTTATGAAAATCTCTTCATCAGTTACTTCCATATCGTCAAGTGAAGTTATATCAGCATTCACGTCCGTATTAGCAGGCGTAGTTGCACTACTGTCTAAACAGCGCCTATGCAGAGGCTGGTTTATGTGACCAGGCATCTGTCTGTAGGCTAGGGGAGTATTCAAACAAGTTCCATCATCTATTACTCTTGCAAATGAGTTTGGTTTTCCAGGCTCAAGTGAGTTGTCGTCCCAGTGGGCTGCAACAGCCTCATTTAACTTTGTTGCTGCTCCAAATATAGCCTCTTGAACAAGATTAGCGTCAATTCCTTTTGAAACTGTTTGACTCATCATAGGGAGGGAGATAACACTAATAGCTATAATAACAATTGCAAAAATAAGCTCTATGAGAGTAAATGCACTTCTTACCACATGCTTCTCCTATTTGTTTTTGCACTACCTGTCTTGGTAGTTGTATTTGTATTATCCTCTTTTTCTCCGGCCCAACCGCTTCTTCCTTTAATAAACTCATTGGTCGTGCTAGCCGATGGCACACTCTCTTCCTTGAGTTCAACAATCTCAATGATTTTTGATGGTTGAGGCATGCTTTGATGAGTCCTATCTTTTTGAACCATGGTTGAAATCCTGCATATTCTGGTTAATTATAGGAAGCATCTTAGATGCACTCTTATGTATGATTTTAGCGACCGCTTTTGCCGATATGGTTGCACCGGTAATGGCATCAATTTGCCATGCCTGTTTAACCGAACCGGGTTTAATCACCTCTACAGCGTGTAACAGGGATGACTTGTCCGAATTCAGTTGCACATCAAGTTGCTTAAAGTTGCCATGAAAATCCGGATCATCTACGATTTTAGCACCCAGTCCGGGCGTTTCTCTGTTGGCCAGAATCACCAGCCCAGTGATTATTTGTTTACCAGGCTGGTAAGCATAGATAAGTTCAATTGTATCCTGGTATCCCCGGCCCTGTGCTTTAATCACAAAGCCAAGCAAATTTTTCTGCTTATTATAAACTGTATAGACAAGCTGTCCCGATTGTGAATCTTCCGCCAATTGCTCAAATTGATCGGTCTCACTAAGCCTGTAATTCATTCGACTGTCTGCATCCGGGATAATACGATTAATAGCCTTTTCCAGAGCCTCTAATTTATTCTGAGCAATAAAGGGCT
>JBDLHW010000078.1:0-8269 GCA_039715155.1 Campylobacterota bacterium
AATCGTTTTGATATAATTCCGTAGATAGTAACAATACTTACTTAAAAGAAACATTATTTTAATTATAAATAGGATGAAATAACTCCTATTTAATTGCAGAAGGGTAAAAATGACAAAAAAAGTTGATAACGATTATGAAGTAATAGACAGTGTATGTGCATACTGTGGTGTTGGCTGTGATATTGCCGCTCATGTTGATGTTAAAGAGAATAAGATTAAAAAGATTTTTGCTCACCCTGATGGAGCTACATCTGAGGGAAAACTCTGTGTTAAAGGGACATATGGATATGATTTCGTTGATGCAAAAGAGAGAATCAGAGCACCTAGAATTCGTAAAAGCTTCTTAGAGAAAAATCCTCAGATTAAAGAGAAAATAGCTAACTCGTTAACAGAGTTAGATGCTACATGGTATGAGACTGATTTAGACTCTGCTACAACTGCAGGAGCAATGAAACTTAAAGATATCCAAGCAAAACATGGTGAAAAATCAGTATGTTCACTTGGTGGGGCTAGAACTTCTTGTGAGTCTGCATACTATTTTCAAAAGTTTACACGCCATACTCTAAACTCTCCACATGTTGATAACTGTGCAAGAGTTTGTCACTCTCCATCACTCAAGGGAATGAGACTTACAATTGGTGAGGGTGCAGCATCTAATCCATTTGATGATATCTATAAAACAGAGTTTATGATAGTTATGGGTTCAAATACTACTGAAGCACACCCAATCGTTGGTAACCGTATGATTAAAGCTGCACAAAACGGTACAGGTATCGCATGTTTTGATGTACGTGAGATTGGGCTTCATAAATTTTCTAAGTACAAGGCAGTGACTCCACACGAAGCAAATCTGCTCGTTTTAAATATGATAGCGTATACGATTATCACTGAAGAGTTGTATCATAAAGACTTCATCAAAAACAGAACAAAAAACTGGGAACACTTTAAAGAGAACATTTTAAAAGATCCATATGCAAATCCAGAGTTTTTCAGAGAGGTTGCCGGGTATGAGTATTTAGCTGATATGCTTCCGGAGATTGCTCGTGAGTATGCAAGTAAAAAGTCTTTAATTCTTTGGGGACTTGGAATTACAGAGCATGTTGATGGTTCGTATGCTGTAATGGCGATTGTGCACCTTGCACTTATGACAGGTAACATTGGTAAGGATGGAGCGGGAGTTATGCCACTACGTGGTCAGACAAATGTTCAAGGTGCTTGTGATATGGGTATGCTTCCATACTATGCACCGGATTATTCAGCACCAAAAGAGCTTGGTCTTATGACACCTCAGTTAGTTGATGGTATGCTTGAGGGAACTATCAAGGGTGTTTTAAATATTGGTGAAGACCTCACGCACATCCATCCAAATATCAACAAACTGACGAAGGCGTTTGAGAATTTAGAACTTATTTTTGTTCAAGAGCTATTTATGACAGATATCGCAGAGCGTGCAGATATTGTAGTCGGTGTGAAATCAGCTTATGAGAAAACAGGCATCTATATTAATGCTATGCGTAAAGTACACCTCTCGACTCCTTTAGTAAAATCTGATCTTCCAGATGATTGGGAAGTTTTAAAACAGCTTGATGAGAAGATGGGTGGCGGTTACGGTTTTGAGTCTTCAGAAGATATTTGGGAAGATGTACGTAAAACTGCTACAAATAGATTTACCGGTGCATCGTATGAGGTTCTTCGTGCAAATGAGAAGCAGGGAATCTCATGGCCAATCACTGAAGATGGAAATGGAACATCAGTTCTGCATCGTGAAGACTTTAGAACAAAAGATGGTATTGGTGCGTTTAGATACCACGGTTATAAACTCTCAGGAATGATTGAAGAGATTATAAACAGTAAATTAAAAGGGTATCATCTAACCACAGGAAGAATTATGGCTCACTATAATAATTCTGCTCAGACAAAATATACTGAGAAGTTAATGAAACGCCATCAAGAGGATACTCTGCTTGTTCACAATGATGATATGGCAGACTTTACAAGTGAGAAGGTATACTTAAAACAGAGTATGGTCAAACAAATCCACTGAGAGTGAAGTTTACTGATAAAGTACGTCCAAAAACACTCTATACAACTTTCCACCATGCAGACTCTCACCTGAATTTTATTTTTGGTGATAAGAGTGATGAGCTTATTATGACTGCTGCATTTAAATCGATTCAAGTTGAGATTATCAGCGCATAGATGTCTAGAGCCAAAGGGAATTTAGCAGAAGACAGAGCTTCTGAGTTTCTCTTAAAGAATGATTTCTTAATAGTTGAGCGAAATTTCTACTCCCGTTTTGGGGAGATAGACATTATTGCAACAAAAGATGAAGTTCTTCATTTCATTGAAGTTAAAAGTGGACTTGATTATGAGTCTGCTATCCAAAATATAAGCCCACAAAAACTCTCACGACTTATAAAAACCGGAAATGTTTATCTTAAAAAGAGTGCTCTTGATGTGGATTTTGTTTATGATGCTGTTGTTGTGACTCCAAAAGCGATAGAGTTAGTGGAGAATATAACTCTTTAGCTACGCTATTGCTTAGTCTTTTTTTAGATCGACTTCATCGAGTATGTCATAAAAACCGGCAGGCTCTCTGCTTCCTCTGTCGCTATGAATAATTTTGCCTGTATAGGTTAAAAAGTAGTGGCGAGGAACTCCATATCTCTCAAATTTTTCAGGAATATCATGTTTGTCTCTTGACATATAAAGAAGTATATAATCCTCTTCCAATTTTTGAATAACCTCTTTTTTTGAGAGCGTCATTTTAATAAACACATCACACCATCTGCACTCATCTGCCCCAACAAAAAGATAAACATCTTTATTTTGTGCTTTTGCAAGTGAGAGAGCCTTATTATAGTCGTGCAACCAGTCAATGTTAGCACTAAAAAGTGATGATATAAATAGTGTAATCAGTATAAAATGTTTCATAGTTATCCTTGAATTATTAGTCTAATTATACTATTTAAAATGATATAATTGCTTAATAAAAA
Source organism: Campylobacterota bacterium (assembly GCA_039715155.1). GTDB lineage: Bacteria > Campylobacterota > Campylobacteria > Campylobacterales > Sulfurimonadaceae > Sulfurimonas. The sequence goes on from JBDLHW010000078.1 coordinate 2,997, forward strand.
CGGGGGTTATAGAAGATTATGAAATTATTTAAGATAACTATATTTATGTTGTTGCTTACATTTTTGTCTGCTGGGTTGTTTGCACATGGAGGAGCACATACACATAAAAGCTCTGAGGTTCCAGAAGTAAAGGTGAAAGAAATTGCAATTGCATATGTTAATAAGCTTGTAAGTGAGGGTAAAATTGAGAGAAGCTGGCTTAAAAGTTCAATCATAAACAGTGAGAAAAAAATATTTAACAAAAATGTAGAGTGGGTCATAAGTTTTGGAAATGATTACCTTAAAGATGTTGAGAAGCAGATACTTTACATATTTGTTGATATGGATGCAGAAGTAACGGGTGCAAACTATACCGGTAATTAAAATGTTATAATTGTATCAGAAGTGAAGTAGCAAATAGGAGGTGTCGTGGTTGAAAATAGTTTTTTAAACAGTATAATAGATAGAGAGTATCTATTGAAAACATTTGAAAAAGATGTAATTTTTTCTGCGACTGACTTAAATGGGAAGATTGTATACGTTAGTGAAGCGTTTTGCAAAATTTCCAAATACTCAAAAGATGAATTGCTTGGCAAAGATCATAATATAGTGAGACATGAGGATATGTCGGATAAGCTATTTAAAGAGTTATGGGAAAGTGTAAAGTCTGGAAACTCTTGGTCTGGCGAAATGAAAAACAGAGCTAAGGATGGGAGTTTTTATTGGGTCTATGCAAACGTTGAGCCATACTATAATACAAAAGGTAAGGCTATTGGCTATCACGCTTTACGACAAAATATTACAAACCATAAAGCGGTAGAAGAACTAAAACGCAACCTTGAAAATATTAACGAATATCTTGAAGATGAAGTAGCAGCCAGAATAAAAGATATAGTAGCACTCAATAAAGATATTAGAGAAACCCAAAAAGAGATTATCTTTACTATGGGAACTATTGGAGAGAGTCGCTCAAAAGAGACTGGAAACCATGTAAGAAGAGTGGCTGAATACTCAAGACTGCTTGCTGAGTATTGTGGAATCGATAAATTTTATGCCCAAATGCTAAAAGAAGCAAGTCCTATGCATGATATTGGAAAAGTTGGTATTTCAGATGCAATTTTAAATAAACCGGGGAGACACACGCCTCAAGAGACTGCAGTTATGAAAACACATACAACACTTGGATATGAGATGTTAGGACAGAGTGATAAAGAGCTTTTACAAATAGCAGCGACTATATCTCATGAACATCATGAAAAGTATGACGGGACAGGATATCCAAGAGGTTTAAAAGGTGAGGAGATAAGTATATATGCAAGAATTACAGCCGTAGCAGATGTTTTTGATGCACTTGGAAGTGATAGAGTCTATAAAAAAGCATGGAAAGATGAGGATATCTTTGACATGTTTAAGGAGCAAAAAGAGAAACATTTTGATCCTCTTTTAGTAGATATATTTTTAAACAATGTAGATGATTTTAAGAAAATTAGAGATAAATATAAGGAAGTAGAATGAATGCGAAAATATTTTTTGGTTCAAATGAAGTAACAAAAGAGAAGCTAAGTGAGAGAAAAAGTCCATACAATGGTAATGTGGTTTCAACTGCTCCGGTATGTGATGAAGCGGATACAAAAAAGGCTCTCAAAATTGCGGAGAATGCGACAAAGGCTGCTAAAGCTTCTACCCTCTCTCAAAGATGTAACTGGCTTTTAGATGTTGCAAAAAAACTCAAAGAGAATAAAGAAGATATTGCTCAAACAATTACTGATGAGGTTGGTAAGCCTATCACATTTGCTAGAGTTGAAGTTGAGAGATGTATAGAGACAGTAACACTTTCTGCTGAGACTATGAGAACTATGCATGGTGAGACTATAAACACAGATGCGATGCCAAGCGGTAAAAAAACTACTGCTTTTTTCTCACGTGTTCCAGTTGGTGTAGTGGCAGCTATTACTCCTTTTAACTTTCCTCTAAACCTTGTAGCGCATAAACTTGCTCCTGCTTTAGTTGCGGGAAACGCAGTGGTGCTCAAGCCGACTCCTGAAGCTCCACTGACTGCCTATAAATTTGCAAAGCTTTTTATCGAGAGTGAGTATGCTGTAGAAGATGCACTGAGTGTAGTCTACGGTGATGCTGAAGTTGGAAGTGCTCTCATCACTTCTGATATCCCTCGTGTTATCAGTTTTACGGGTTCAGTTCCTGTTGGAAATATCATTACTAAAAATGCAGGTATCAAAAAAGTATCATTAGAACTTGGTGGAAACGCAGCTACATTTATTGATAAAAGTGCTGATTTAGACTTAGCAGCAGAGCGCTGTGCTCTTGGAGCTTTTGTCAACTCTGGTCAGGTTTGTATCTCTTTGCAACGTATCTATGTTGATGCAGATATTTATGATGAGTTTGCACAAAAAATGGCAGAAGCTACAAGAAAACTAGTTGTTGGTTCACCATACAGTGATGATACATTTATGGGACCTCTCATAGATGATGAAGCGGCTGAACGTGCTATGGGTTGGGTTGAGTCTGCGATAGAAGAAGGTGCTAAAGCCTTGTTGCCTCCACACCGTGAAGGTAGAATGTTTGACCCTTGTGTAATGGCAGATGTAACTGATGATATGGCTATAGTTTGTGAAGAGGTTTTTGCTCCGATAGTTTCTCTTGTTAAAGTTGATGGTTTTGATGACGCGTGCCCTCGTATGAATAACTCTCCTTATGGATTGCAGTTTTCGATTTTTACAAATGACCTACGTCTTACTCAAAGAGCAATAGAAGAGTTAGATGCCGGTGGAATTATTATAAATGATATGCCGACACTACGTTTTGATATTCAGCCATATGGCGGTGTTAAACTGAGCGGAGTAGGGCGTGAAGGTCCTAAGTTTGCCATTGAAGAGATGACGGAAATAAAAAGCGTTGTCATCTGTTAAGAAAAAAGTCATTATCTCGGCTTGTCTTTTAGGTCACCTTTGTCGTTATGATGGCAAAACTAAAAAGAGTGTAGAGATAGTTGATGCTTTTAAAGAGTATGAGATTATCCCCTTTTGTCCCGAAGATCCTCTTTTTGGAACTCCCAGAGAGAGAGTAAGTGTGGTCCAGGTTGATGGACAAAACAGAATCATCACAGATAATACGAACATAGATGTCACTGAGCTTTTAGAAGATGAGATTAACTCATTTATAGAAAAAAATCAGGACGCAGATAAAATTATCTTAAAATCAAAAAGTCCAAGCTGCGGACTTGGAACCACTCCTATTGTAAATAAAGAAAAAGAAGTTATGAAACATGGAAATGGGATTGCTGCTGAAATATTTTTAAAAAAACTGCCACAGATAAAAATATATGATGAAAATATTACATATTTAAAAAATATAATTAATACGCTAAAATGATGTAGATGAAAAAAATAATACAATTTTTGATCGTATATATTGTTGTTGTCGGCGTGATATTTAGTTTTAACTATAACACCCTCACTAGTTATGAGAAGCGCTTATTGGAGACAAACAGGCACTTGGATGCTGTTGAGTATCTGAAACATATATATCTGTTAAGTGTCTCTGTAGCAAGATATATGGGTGATTCAGCAGTAGAACGTCCCGATATAGATATTGAACTTACAAAAAAAGAGATACTGTCACATATAGATGATATATATATAAGATACAATATCAAAACACAGAGTATAAAAATAAAAGTTTAAATGCTCAAATAGAACTCATTAAACAATTTGCCATGCTAGAGAATGAGCAGTACGAATTCCTTAACTCGATTAATCATGAAAACTATGTAATTGGTGATAAATCCGGACTGCTGTTTGAAGAAGACAGAGAGCTGTATTTTTTAGGCTCACTAATTACGCATTATATGCCAGAGTATCTTATAAGTGCGATAATAAGTCATAATATAATTGAGGAGTTTTTCAGTAATGATAAACTCAGTACTGAAAAGAAAAATATGTTTATTGAGCAAAGCAAACTTTTAACTTTGAGTTCCGAAGAGATAAGTGAGATAATTAAACTATTAGATGAGTATGATGATACAAGAAAACTGCAGGAGCATATTTCAGGTATTGAAAAAATAATTCAAGAGTTAAAATATATTGTTGTTGGGAATTTTTTAAACTGGGAAGATAAAGAAATTGCGCAGTTATATATAGACAGGAGTCATGAACTTTTAGATTTGTCTTATGAACTCAATGATGAACACCTGAACCTCATAAAAAACTTACTAAAAAACAAAAGAACTATTTTAGAGGATAATATAGCAAAAAATGAAATAATGCTTTTTATTATTATATTGATCTTCTCTCTTTTAATGTATTTTTATTACAAATTATATATCTCGAGTCTTAAAAAAGATATGGAGATTAGGGATATCAATGAGACATTAGATGAGTTTGTTGTTTTTTCAAAAACAGATTTAGATGGACGTATTACATATATTAGTTCCGCTTTAGAGCAATTAAGCGGATATACGCGTGTTGAGCTGATAGGAAATTCTCCTAATATATTTAGACATGAAGATAATGAAGAGTCTGTTTATAAAGATCTATGGAGTACTATTTTAGATAAAAAAATATGGACGGGTGAACTTCTAAACAGATCTAAAGATGGGACATCCTTCTGGGTAAAAATGACAGTAATACCTAATTTAGATGAGAATGGGGAGATAAATAGTTTTACCGCATATAGCATTGATATAACCAACCAAAAATCTCTTGAGCTTGAGAAACTAAAAACGTTAAAGAGAACAAAAGAGTTGCTTATTGCTAATGAAAAACTGGAAAAATTATCTATTTTTGATGCATTAACACAGATATATAATCGTCTCAAACTAGATACTGAAATTCAAGAGAGTTATGAAAGTTACAAACGCTATAAAAGAGTATTTTCTATTATACTGATTGATGTTGACTATTTTAAAAGTGTAAATGATACCTATGGACATCTAATAGGTGATGAGGTCTTAAAAGCAATAGTAACTATTCTAAAAAAATCTATTCGAAAAACTGATATCCTTGGTCGCTGGGGCGGTGAAGAGTTTATGATAGTGTGTGAAGAGACAGATATAGATGGTGCATATAATCTTGCAGAAAAAATTAGACAAGAGATAGAGAAATATGATTTTGAGAGTGTTGGTAAAAAAACTGTCAGTCTTGGAGTAGCAGAGATTAAAGATGGTGTATCTTTAAATGAACTTATTAAGATGGCTGATGATTCCCTTTACTTTGCAAAAATGAAAGGTAGCAACAGGTCTGTAAAATACAGCGAGAATTGATAATTTTAAAAATAGT
>JBDLHW010000079.1:0-8224 GCA_039715155.1 Campylobacterota bacterium
GCCTGGTCCCATTCCGAACCCAGAAGCTAAGCCCCTCATCGCTGATAATACTGCAGGTTTCACTTGTGGGAATGTAGGTCGTTGCCTAGTTCGTCATTTATTTCTTACTCAATCAAAACAATCACATTCACTTTTTTTATTTATATTTCATTACAAATTAACTCACGTACAGCAGTACCCTCAGGGGGCATCGAGATACGCTTCGTCAATCTGTGCCTCATCTAAATAAAAAATTGTATGCAATAAATTAATGACTTCTTCAATTAATCAAAGTTACTTTTATTTTACTCTGAACTTTGCTATTACAGCCAAGTGATCAGAATAACCTTTGCCTTTATGCTTTTTAACTTTTCCATATGACATTTTCCATCTATAAATTCTTCTCTTTTTAAATAGATATTTTTCATCAAAGTTTGTAATTGTATTTTTTATATAGCTGATACCTTTAGAGTTTAGCAGAGATTGAGATATTAGGATGTTGTCTAAGGCCTCTTTTTTACCTCTATAGATATATGTGTATCTATTCTCTTTATTTGTGTCGTACCATAGGTTATAAAAGCTTTTCTCTGATGTTTTAATGCTTCTAAGTACATGGTTGATTCCTGTCTTGCCATTTGTGTCGTTATGTTTTCTTTTTCTTTTAAATTTTATATACTCTTCATAGTCTGAGTTAAAGTCACCAAGCAGGATTATATTTTTATCATAACCTATTTCATCTACTCTAGATCTAAGTTTTTTTGCTGATACAATTCTCATACTCTCTGGTCCGGCTTTAGACTTCCAGTGGTTTGTAAATAGGTAGAGCTCTTTATTATTTATCTTGAATTTTGTCTCTAGTATATTTCTATACTTATAAGAGTAAGTGACTTGTAGCTCTTTGGAGTATACAAAAGGTATTTTACTGAGTATTGCTACCTTTATTGCAGTGGTTTTTTTGTCTGCAATAGAGTAGTATTGGTAGTAGAGACCTTTTTGCTTTAGGGTTTGCCTTAAGTCTAGAAGTGCTTTTTTTGAGTGTATCTCTTGCAGAGCTATGATATCTGCATCTATATCTTTGATTACTTTAGAGAGGTTATTTAGTTTTATCTTATAGTTTTTTTTATTCCAAAGAGATTTTCCATAGGGTTTGTACTCTTTATATTTATATCCTTGTTTTTCTAAGTCAAAGAGGTTTTCTACATTGTATGTTGCTATTTTCAAAACTGTGTCTCCAAAAAGAAAAGATGAAAGTAAAAATAAAATAGCAAAAAATTTCACTATTTAATGCCATTTAAGCGTAGGAGTTTATCTGTATCAGGTTCTCTGCCCATAAGTTCATGGAACAGAACCTCCATGCTTTTTGAACCACCGCCTTTTAAGATAATATCCAGGTATCTTTTTGCAGTTTTTGAGTTAAATATTCCCTCATCTACAACAGAGTAAAAAGCGTCTGCACTTAATACTTCAGCCCATTTATAACTATAGTATCCAGCAGCATATCCTCCAGCAAATATATGTGAAAACCCATTTTGAAATTTGTTATACTCTGGAGCTTTTATTAGTGATGTCTCTTCTCTAATACTATTTAAGAGTGCTTGGACTTCATCGCCTTTATAAACATTTGAGTGAAGTTTAAAGTCAAAAGTAGAGAACTCAAGCTGTCTTAGCATTCCCATCGCTGATTGAAAGTTTTTGCTTTTTACCAGTTTATTTATCATCTCATCTGGAAGTATTTTTCCTGTTTCGTGGTTAGTTGCAAATAGTTTTAAAACTTTTGGCTCATATGCAAAGTTTTCTAAAAATTGAGATGGGAATTCGACTGCATCCCATTCAACTCCATTTACTCCACTCACGTCATTTTCATTCACACTACTTAGCAGGTGATGAATAGTATGTCCCATCTCATGAAAAAGAGTTACTATATCGTCATGACGAAGTAGTGATGGCGACGTATTGCTTGAAGGTGGAAAGTTACATACTATAAAAGCAGATGCCAGTTGCTCTACTCCTTTTTCATCTCTACAGTGAGATTGCCAGTTGTGCATCCATGCACCACTGCGTTTATTTTCTCTTGCCTCTAAATCAAAATAGAGTCTGGCGATCAGTTTTTCATCTATATAAAGATCATAAGATGAAGCTTTGTCATTCCAGAGTTCTTCATCAACCTTTTTAAACTTAAAACCGAAAAGTTTATCTAAAAAAGTAAACATACCATTGATAACACTTTTCTGCTCAAAGTAGGGACGGTACTCCTCTTCATCAATATCATATGACTTTTTCTTTAGTATCTCTGAATAATATGCTGTATCAAAACTTTGTAACGCTTGGGGTGCTATAGATTGTAGTTCTTTTAATTCAACTTTAGCCTGTTCTTTAGAGTTTTTTGCAAGTTTGTCTAAAAAGTCTATTACACTTTTTTCATCTTTTGCCATTTTTGAAGCAATAGAGTATTGTGCATAGTTGTCAAATCCAAGGAGCTTACTGCTCTCATTTTTTAAAGCGAGTAGTTCATCTATTATAGCTGCATTTTGAGGTGACTTTGTTACATATGCTCTGTATAGCTCCTCTCTAATCTTGGCATTTTTACCATAGGTCATGTATGAGATGTATGAGGGTAGTTGAAGAGTGAACTTATATTTTGTAACTCCATCTTCTTCGAATCTTGCATTCTCTCTGTCACTTTGTGGAATACCCTCAACATCTGTTTCATCTTCAATAATATACTTGTACTCATTTGTTGCATCGAGCAGGTTTTGAGAGAAGTTATTTGAGAGCTCACTAGTTTTTATATTTATCTCTTGAAGTCTTGCTTTTGTTTTATCATCCAAATGTGCACCGCTTAACTCGAAGTGTTCTATATTTAGTTCTAAAACTCTATTTTGTTCATAGTTTAGAGAAGTTTGTTCATTTTTATATATCTCTTTATATGCACTGTATATATCCAGATTCTGAGATAGTTTGGTAGAGTACTCTGTAATAATGGGAATAGAGTTGCTATATACCTCTTGCGTTTTTTCCGAGTTGTTTACCGCGTTTATATGGGAGAGTGGTGTAAAGAATTGATCTAAATACTCTTCCATCATAAGCAGTGGCTTAACAAAATTAGCATAAGTTTTTTTTGGAGTTTTTAGTAACTTTTCTACTCTTATATTATTCTTTTCTAACCTGCTATTTAAATCTTCTATAAAACTATCTAGGTCAATTTTGAATTCTGGAAATTTTGACATATATTTTATTCCTTTTTTTATTTAATCTTCTTCATCGCGTTTTTGTACTACTGCACCATATCTGTTTATTAAAATATCATCATACTTGTTTGAGTATTTTAGTAGTCTTTGCAGAGCGATTCTTCCCTCTTTTTTTGTTAGTGATGAGTCAACAATCAAATATGAGAGATAGATGCTGTTTTCATTAATGGAAAACTGTAGATATGAAAGTTTAGAGTTCTCTTTTAGGAGGTAGTCATAAACTCTGTCGATATTTTCACTTGGGATTGCACACAGTTTTGTATCACCTATGATTATTCCATTTTCATAGTAGTTTATATCTATTCTTGCACTTCCCTCATCTATTCTCCAAGATGACTGACTTCTTCTTGAGAGGGTTACATTAACACCCAGTGAGCTCAAGATCTCCTCTAAGAGTTTAGTCGCACCAGTTGGCTTATAGCCTTTACGTCTAAGACGGGCAACTTCGAGTTTTACACCACACTCAGGACAGTAATCTTTTTTTATATCCTCTTCACAGATGAGATTTTTACAAGATGGACATTTGATGATTTTATCATGTCCGTGCTCTTTGAAGTTATCAATGGCCTCTCTCACGTAGAAGTATGGAAGTGAAAAACCCAGGTTATTTGCATTTTGAATTATAAATGTATTTACACCTATAACTTCTCCAGCTTTATTTAAAAGAGGGCCACCACTGTTTCCCGGATTGATAGCTGCATCAATCTGTATATACTCTAAATCACCTTGTAGTCTTGAGGCACGTGAGACTATACCTTCGGTTGCTGTATAATTGAGTCCATATGGGTGACCAATGGCAATAGTTGTATCACCATCCTCAACACTTGTGCTTGATAATGTTAATGGGGTGTGTGGTAAATCAAAATCAAACTTTATAAAAGCCAGATCATAATATGGGTCATCATATACAACACTTGCAATTACTCTTTTTACTTTCTTTGCGCTTATTACCACCTCTTTTAATCCGCCAACAACGTGAGAGTTTGTCACTATTAAATCATCAATTATAAAACCGGAACCACTTCCGTATGGAGTCATTATCTGTATGATGTTTTCGATATATTTTTCTAAAATTATTTGAGTATTCATCTATATTTCCTCAAAATTTAGATTTTGTAAGTGCAGGTAAAAGCTATTACTAAACTCATTCATTGAGCTGAAATTTAACTCATCTGCAAATGATTCTAATGATTTGAACTGCTCTTGATGAGGAGCAATGATGTCATCAATTTTGGAGATTATTGCGCGTTTAGAGAATGTTTCATTCTCTCTATCATACAGTGGAGTGTAACCTAATGCTTCAAAGAATTCAGGGTTTTGAATTTCGACTAAGGTATGCAATAGTTCTCTAAGAACAGGATATAGTCCATAATTAAACAGAATGTAAAAGGAAATATATCTATATATGGTAGGTATTATTTGAGCATATCTATTATTTTTATACCAACGTATTTTACTAAGAGATTCACTAATAAAGGTTATAACTTCCTCTTGTGATGTTCTTTCAGTCGGATTAAAAGTGTACTTTGAAGTGTAGAAATTTTGAGAAAACTCTTTAAATGTCATATCTTTAAGAGTATCGACATAGCGTTTTAGTTCTTCATTTTTAGATTCAATAGCTATGTTCTCTTCACTAAAATACTCAACAATTGTCTTACTCATTTTTTGATATATTTTATACTTTGGTACTAGTAGATAATCTGCTTTAAAGAGCAGGTTTAAGTATAGAAATGCTTGCATAGAAGCGTTGTCATTAGATGGTAAAGTTAATACTTTTGTCTCAAGTTCTTCTATCCATTTTTGAAGATAATCATACTTCATCTTTAGTTCATCTTCATCCATTTTTTCTATATGATTTACATCTTCTAGCTCTATATCTGGAAACTCACCTTTTATATGCTCTTTGTCATAGTCTGCGTTTAGAGTTAACTCTCTAAGTGGATAAAAAACTTTTTGAGGGCTCATAGTCAAGTTGTCATGATATAGTTTTAACATAATATGCTCATCGTCACTAAAGTAACAAGAGTAGGTAAACTGATAGTTTCTCTCAAGTATATAGCGTTTAAGAGCTACATTTGCACTTCTCTTTTTAACTATAATTGCTTGAGCATAAAGGTGCTCTTTTGTTATAGTTCCAGTGATTTTTGCACTTCCCTGATAGATGACAAAGTTTAACTTTTCATCATCTCTCATACAGGTTATATTTTCATTTGATTCATCATCATTATAGTTTAAAAGAGATTTGAAAAATAGCTCATATGCATTTAAGATCTCATTTTTCTCAAAAGCCTCAGCTGATTTGATAAATAGGTCTTCTTCATTTGAAGATATACTAGCGTTTATGCCTCTACCGAAGGCGTGTTGTAAATCGTGTTTAGATTGAAAAAAATTTAGCCAGCTCATCGACTCACTTTTGAATTAAAATTATATATTCATCCATATAATAAGAATGACATTTATAAGTGTCATTATAATGAATGCACCCTTATAAAAAGCCAATGGTGACCGTTCAATCAAAGGAGCATTTTTTGCAAAGAAGGGTTTTACTTTTTGAGGATATTTTAACTCATATGACATCTCAGAGTAGTGCTTATATCTTCGCTCTTTATCTATAGCGATGGAGCGGAGTATAACACTATCAAGCCAGTCAGGAATATTTTTATTATAGATACTAGGTTTTTTAGCCTCTTTGAAGTTTGGAGTTTGAAAGGGCTCTATCTCTCCATAAGGGTATTTTCCTGTAAGACTCAAGTAAATAGTAACACCAATAGAGAAAACTTCACTTGTCTCACTGATAGCCTCACCCTGAAATCTCTCCGGAGAGAGAAAACTAGGGGTTCCAGCTGTGGAACTGTTTGAAAATATCTCTGTGATACTTCCAAAATCTATGATTTTAAACTTTAGATTTTCATCATCATCTTTAGAGATCATAATATTAGGAGGCTTGATATCTCCATGAACTAAGTCATTTCTCACCAAAAATTGAGACATATTTAAAAGTGTTTTTGCCAACTCAACACCATCATCTATAGTTATCTGTTTGTGCGTTAAGTAGTCATCTAAATCCTCTCCCTCAAAGAGCTGCATCACATAGTACCTGTGTGTCCTGTTTTTGGGGATGACTGCTTTTGGAAAAAAGTCCGCTTTGAGACGTTTTGCATTCCAAGCCTCTTTGACAAAGAGGTCAAGAACAAGTTCATCATCTTCAGCTTCTAGTGGTGGGAATTTGACAACATACTGTTTTGTTTTTTTAGAGCAGAGCCAAGTTCTCTCATTTTGTATAAGAGATTTCTCAAGCTTATATCCATCAATAGTCTGACCAACTTTTAGGCTCTCTGGTATCAAGAGATCTTGCTGTTTTAATATAGATTTTTCATCTGCCTTAAGAACTTCAAGGACAACGGCAGTTGTATCATCTGGAAGATTGTCTTCGACTAATTTACTTGCCTTCTTTACAAGTGCATGAGCACCTAAAGTGATGCCTGATTCAAGACGATCCTCACTCATTAGAGAGTACAAGCCATCACTACAGAGTAAAATATTGTCATCTTTTTTAATGTCATTTTCAAAATAAAAAGGTTCTACATCTTTATCTATACCAATAGCTTGTGTTAAAACGTTCTCATATCCACTCTCCTCCATTGCATGGTCAAGAGAGAGTTGGTTTAGCCTATCGTCCCTGTATAAATAAACGCGACTATCCCCTACATTGGCCCCATAAAGACGATTTCCTTCTATAACTACTATAGTCAATGTTGTTACAAGTTCACTGCGTTCATAATTTATTTGAGACTCTTGATAGAGTATAGAGTTAATAGATTTAATAAATGAAACAATTGATTTTTCTATAGACCATGTTCTTGGTCTTTTTCTTATACTGTTCATAAGGTAGTTTGTAGTTCTTTTAGCTGCCTCGGCACCTTCTTCAGCGCTTCCAACTCCATCACAAACTATTGCAACACTAAGATTGCCTATTGTCTTGACATCATAGAAATCATCACCGGTTAACTCTTGACGTTTTGCTAATGAAAATCCTGAACACTTAATATTTTCTAATGCCATCTTGAACCCTCTGTTTTGTAAAATGTATAAATAGGCCCAAAGAAACCATCAAGATGGATACTCCCCCAACCAGATAAAGCGCATGAAGCATATGAGTGTAGTTATCAATTGCTATTTTGAATACTACCATAAGTGACTCAATAAGAAGAGCGATTATAATAGTTATTGAAAACTTTATCAATACTTTGTACTCTGCACGATTATTTTTGGAGTATGTTTTAAATACTACCTCTTGCTCCATCACTGTTTTTGCTAAGTCAAATATAGCAAGCCCGAGTGTCAAGGCAATTACCGGTTTAAAAATCGACTCTATAGATAGATCTCCATCTACAAATATAGACTGAATAAAACTAAATAGTGCATACCCTATAGTAAAGAGTGCAAGTAAAATCATTACATTGGCTGTGATAAAATAAAAAGCTTTGCTTACAAAATTAAATTCTCTATTTATCTCTATTAATCCTAACCTTTGCAGTAGAATATTTAAATCAAAATCTAGCATATAAATTTTGTTGTTCTCTTCTTTTGCTACAGTTATACAGGTTCGTCCTGTTGCACTGCTGATATAGGGCTGTGATATACATATTTTAGAGGAGTCAAAATTAATCTTTGTTAGAAGATACTCCCTATTGCTTCCAGTCTCAGCTACAGAAGTTCTATCTCTGTAGATATTATGAGATATCTGTACATAGGTAGTGTTATCACAGTAGTAGACTAGTTCAAGGGATGGAAAAACTTCATAGAGTCTATCAAAGTTACTGCTCTCTTTTATGGAGAGATCACCAGTATTAGTGATGGTCTCTCTTAAAAAGTTCTCTATATCATTTTTATTGGTTTTATATGTATTCATAAACTCCTGCATATATTTAACCTATACTCTATTCATCATCTTTAGCAAATTTTTCATATAAAAAGCTAAGAATCGCTTCACGACA
>JBDLHW010000008.1:0-22406 GCA_039715155.1 Campylobacterota bacterium
ATGAGAGTGCAAATCAAATTATAGCGACAAGAGATGGTGGATATATTTTAGTGGGTACAACAGATAGCCATTACAGAACTCAAGAAAATGTTTTTGTTGTAAAGCTTAGTGCAGATGGAACAAGGGAGTGGCAGTCTTTTTATGGTTCACGTGAGAAGGATGAAGGTTTTTCAATTGTAGAGAGCAGAGATGGTTATGTGATAGCCGGATATACAAAAGGGACTAAAAACTACGACAGTGATGTGTACCTTTTTAAGATTGATCGAAATGGCAGTGTTATTTGGGAAAAAAGATATGGGTCAAGTAAAGATGATAGAGCAAATGCTATAATAAAAGTAGAAGATGGTTTTGTTGTAGCTGGTTACTCAAGCTCCAGTGAGACTCACTCTAAAGATGTCTATCTTCTAAAAATTGATGAGAATGGGAATAAAGAATAGATGATTAAAACTTTTGCCTTTACGCTGTTACTTTTTAGTAGCTTGCTTGCCCAAGAGAGTGTAAAAGACTCTATTGTAAAGATATATACGGTCTCAAAAATTCCTAATTACTCTACGCCATGGAACTCCAATATAAAACGTTCACATGGCTCTGGAACTATCATAGAGGGAAAGCGTATTCTTACAAATGCTCATGTTGTGGCGAACGAGACGTTTATAGAGGTAAAACGCTATGGTCAAACGCAGCGTTATGAAGCTGAGCTTGAGTTTATATCTCATCAGGCAGATTTGGCAATTTTAAAAGTGAAAGATGAGACTTTCTTTGAGGGCACAAAGAGTTTAGAGTTTGGAACTCTTCCTGAAGTCCGTCAAGAGATAACTGTTTATGGGTTTCCTATGGGTGGAAATAGTCTGAGTGTGAGTACAGGGATAGTCTCTCGTATAGAGCACAACAGGTATGCACACTCCAGGGAGATATTTTTAGCTATTCAGGTAGATGCGGCAGTTAACCCTGGAAACAGCGGGGGACCTGCAGTAAGTGATGGCAAGGTTATCGGTGTTGTAATGCAGCAGATCTCAAAATCACAAAATATTGGTTATCTGGTTCCTACAGAGCTAATAGAGCATTTTTTATATGATATAAAAGATGGGAAGTATGATGGATTCGCACATATAGGTATCAGTACTCAAAAGATGGAAAATGAAGCTCTTAGGCGTGTTTATAAGATGGATAAAGATGTAACTGGCGTTATGGTTATGGATGTATCCCAAAAATCATCTGCATTTGAGATATTAAAAAAGGATGATGTTTTACTCTCAATAGACGGGCATAGTATTGAAAACGATGGAACTGTTGAGTTTATGGAGCAGCAGTATACATCATATAAGTACTATATAGATAAGAAGCACTTAGGTGAGAGTGTTATTTTTGGAGTGCTCCGTGACGCTAAGATAATACAGCTAAAAGTGAAGCTGACAAATATAGCAGATGATAATCTTTTGGTGAATACTATAGAACATGATGTTATGCCGAGATATTTTATATATGATGGCTATGTATTTACTCCTCTTAGCAGAAACCTAATTGTTAGACATCGTTCTTCTCTTCTTTCATTAAGAGAAGCAGCTAATAAATGGGCAACTAATGAGAAAGAAGAGGTTGTAATACTGCTGAAGGTTTTAGCTGATAAGACAAATAGAGGTGATCATAACTTTTCTCTTTGGATAATAGATATGGTAAACTCCCAAAAATTTAAGAACTTTGATGAGTTTAAGAGTATTATCAATGCGTTTAAGGGTAAGTACCTTATCTTAGAGAATGAAGATGGTGTTAAAATAGCAATAGAGAGAGATAAGGCTCTAAAGACAGAAAAAAGTATCTTAAACAGATACAGTATTAAGAGTTCACAAAACGAGTAGGGAGTTGGATGTACGATATAGCTATCATAGGTGCAGGTATAAATGGCTGTAGTGTAGCTCATGAGTTTACTCAAGAAGGGAAGCGGGTTATTATCTTTGATATGGATGGTATTGCTCATGGAGGAAGTGGAGCGGCCGGTGCCTTTATATCCCCTAAGTTTAGCAAGGCAGGGGAGCTAAAAGAGATACTTCATGATGCTTTTATCTACTCTATGAGTTTTTATGAAAAAAACTTCCCTCATCTTTTAACAAAGGCACCGCTCCTGCATATTGCAAAGGATGAGTCTGATGCTGAGATACTTCGAGTCTACAAGAAAGGTACAGAGTTAGAGCTGTTAGAACCATCTCAAGATATACTTAACACCATAAACGCGGAAGTAAGAACTCAAGAAAATATATCTATAAATGCTGGCATAGTAAATGCAGCTTCTATGTGTGAAGCTATGGCAGAGAGTGCAAAGTTTGTAAAAGAGAGGGTAGAGTCTCTTGAGTATGATGATGACAGGTGGGTTATAAATGAGACCTATTCAGCAAAAAATGTTGTTTTAGCGACTGGTGCTTATAAAAGCCTGATTAAAGAACCCTATATTCAGCTTCGTGGTGTTTGGGGTCACCGTATAGATATTAAAACTACGACAGAGAACTCCCACTCTATCCATCAGTTTGTCTCTATCTCTCCAAGCAGTGATGGAGAGTTAGCCATAGGTGCCACACATAATGTTCATTATCATCCTCAAACAGCAACAGAACCTTATGATATAGAAGCTGGAAGAGCAGAACTCTTGGAGAAAGCCTCACGCAGTATAAATTTAGAGAATGTTGAGGTCGTTAAAGATTATACAGGATTGCGTTCAGGTTCTTTCGATTACATGCCCCTAGTTGGAAGTTTGGTCTTATCAAGTGAAACACTCCAAAATAAAAATATACGATTCAAAGTGAAAAAAGCTGATTTTAGTGCGTATGAGTACTATCCAAATCTCTACATGATAAACGGGAATGGCGGTTATGGCTTTGTGTTAGCACCGTATCTGGCAAAGATGTTAAAAGAGCATATACTAAGTGCTAAAAAGATAAGTGATAGAATCACTCCGGCAAGGTTTTTTGCCAGGTGGACAAAGAAACTTTAAATAAAAAGCTTTAAACGAGTCTTCTGATCTCAGGAGGATTTGTTTTAAAAACTTCTTTAAAGCAGTTTGCGCGTACCTCACGTGCTTTTCCTGTTGCAAATGGAGAAGGATAGTAAGCTAGCTCAACACATTCGTCAGGGTCATAGTTTTTGTCATACATAAAAACTACATTTTTATCCAGTTTTTGTACATGTTGTGAGAGTGCTTGAGCGTAAGCTATAATAGCTTTGTGGTGTCTATCATGCTTATTTCCGCATCCAAAAAACACGAACTTGCCACTAAGACGAATATTAGGGATATCTTGATAGTTTAAAACTTTATCATAACGGGTGAACTGTCCAGAGGTAAACTTGTCTAAATCAGCATCGAACTCCTCAAGGATTGGAGTTGGTTCAATATTTTCACGGTTGTAGTTAAAGAGATATTTAATCTCTACAAGTTTACCCTTGAATTGCTGCTTTAGACCTGCGTTTAAAACGTAGGCTTTTGGGTCCTCATTGAGTGCTACAATCTCATCATATTTATCAAAACCATCCTCTTGTAAGAAACGACTCATCTTATATCCAACAGGGCTAACCTCCGGATTATATAAAAAAATAGTTCCAGCGACTGTTTTACGCTTTTTTTTGAGCATATTATTAACATCATCAGTTGTAATTTTTTCATCTTCACTCTCGTTTATATAGATGTAGTGCTCTACTAAGTAGTCCATATCAAAGTTTGTTGAAAATTTTCCGAATACTTGCATTTATCTTCCTGTATTTATTGGTGAAAGTATACTATAATTCATCTCATGATTTATATAGCTTTTCTCTTTTTAACTTTTTTAATTTTACTCTTTGCATTTTACCAGTGGCAACACTTTATGGTTTTTTCTCCAACTTACTATAGAGATGAAGGCTTATGTGATGAGTGTGAGATTTTAAGTATCACGACTGATGAGGGTGTTGAACTTGAGGGTGTTATATATGAACCTAAAGTTTATAGAAGAACAGTTCTCTATTTTGGAGGAAGAAGACAAGATGTAGTGGGTGTAATGAAAAAACTATCATTTAGTTTTCCAAATACAAGAATTATTAGCTTTAACTACCGCTCCTATGGTCGAAGTGAGGGTGTTATAAGTGAGAAGAATATTCTTTCTGATAGTCTGTTTGTTGCAGATATAGTGCATAAGAACTATGGTGATTTTTATCTGCTTGGTTACTCCTTGGGTTCAAACATAGCCTCGTATGTGGCCTCAAACAAGAGCTCTTTAGGAGTTTTTTTAGTCGGTTCTTTTGATTCTATCGCATCTTTAGCAAAAGAGAAGTATGTAAACAGAGGTATGTTTCCTATGGTGAATCTATCGAGCATGTTTAGGTACAAGTTTAGAACTAGAGAGTATGTAGAGCATATTGATGCAGATACATATCTCTTTGTAAGCAGAAGCGATGAGATAACATATATACAAAATGCCAGAAACTTAAAAGAGCATATTAAAAATTTAGCTCACTATGAAGAGTTAGAGAATCTCTCCCATAAAGAGATACTTTGGGACTCAAAAGTGATAGAGACTATAAAAGAGGTAATAGAGTAGTGGAATTAGGATTTTTTTTAAAGAAGTTTGTAACATTTTTTGTTGAACCTTTTGGTATAGTCTTTACGCTTTTAGCTTTGGGAATTATATTTTTATATATAAACAAAGAGAAGCAGTCCAAAATATTTATCTCTCTTGGTTTTGCTTCTCTTTTACTGTTCTCATATCCGCCATTCTCAAATTTTTTAGTTCAAAACTTAGAAAATCAGTACCCTAAATATGACTATAAAGAAGATATAAAATATATACAGGTCTTGGGAAGTGGACATAATACAGACGAGATGCAGCCCATATCCTCTCACGTAAGTGATAGTGGGACAAAAAGAGTCTTAGAGGGTGTGATTATTCATAAACAGATAGCAAACTCTAAGATAATATTTACAGGCTATGAGGGAAAAACAGATACAGCAACTGCAGTAATGAATTCAAGATTAGCTTTAGCACTTAAGGTCGATAAAAAAGATATGATAATAAATGGAGCTCCAAAAGACACCAAAGAGGAAGCACTATTTACTAAAACATTAGTAGGTAGTGAGCCCTTTGTATTGGTAACATCTGCAACTCATATGCCAAGGTCTATGATGCTATTCAAATCATTAGGATTGAACCCTATAGCTGCACCGACAGCCTATTATAAAAGTGAATTTAAAGGATGGTTACGAGCGCCAAATACAAGTTCATTTAAAACTTCAACAACTGCTATGCATGAGTATATTGGAATTGTATGGGCAAAGATAAGAGGCTAAAGAAAAAGCCTATAGTAGCTTTTTCATGAGTTCTATATGATAACTCTCCTGGTAGTTTATAAAGTCAAAAAACTTGGATAGCTCCTCATCTTTGATAGCGTCGCTTAACTCTTTGCACATGATTTTTGCAGCCTCTTCTTCAGCTATTCCATCAACTACAAACTGTTCTAAGTCTTTAATAACATAAGTCATCTCATGAAGCTCACGTGGAAGTGCAAGTATCCCCATCTTTGCCATCATGTTTCCAAAGGATTTCAGGTGAAAATGAGACTCATCTATGAGGTCCTGAAATACATTAAACTGCAGTGTATCAGATGTTCTGGCTTGCATATAGGCGTATACTAAAATAAGCTCATACTCTTTATAGGACTCTTCAAAAAGAAAGAGAGTAAGTGCATCGATTTGCTCTTGTGCCAAGTTTTTGTCTAACCACTCACGTTTCATATTAAAGGCAGTGACCTCTTTGTTGTTAGATTCATTTTTCAAAATCTGAGAGAGGTACTCTAAAAGATAAGTGTCATCAGTTCTGACTCTCTCACCAAGGATAGTTTGAGGATAAGAGTTTTGGATGTTTTGAACTTCATCTTTTAGAGTCTCAATAATCTCAAAAACGCTATTGCGCTTATAAAGAGTCATATCTCTATCATAGTTGTAATCATCATTCACCTCTAGGATGTCACTTCCTAACCACTTCATATGTCTAAAGGCAATTTGAGCAAAATCATACAGACGTGACTTTATCTCTTCATCACTGATTGCAAATGATGCAAAAGTGATACTTAACCATAGTTCATGTTTCTTTTGATAGGTCTTATTCACTGCTCTCTTCCTCTTGATTCATGTTTTCAGCTTCACAACTCTCTTTCATCTTAAGCATGTGTAGCTCCTCCTCTTTACCATTTTGAAGATTCTCAAAGTTTTTAAGAGAGGCAATAAATGCAGTGAAGACTATCTCTGCACATACCTGTTGTTGAGCAGTCATAGTCCCAAGTTTTTCATGCATTTTAGCTATGGCACCATTTGCATAGTCTAAATCATTACCTTTTATCATCTCGCTAAACATTGAGCCGATAACAACAGTGTCTTGACAACCGTTTGTTGCATAACTTACATCTTTTACTATCTCACCATCAAGAAGAGTATAAAAGATAACATACTCTTTCGTCTTCTCATCGAGTGCAACACCGATACAGTTTGGGTTTTCTAGCTTACCGTAGTTTTGAGGGTCCATTAAATGTTTTAGTGTCTCTGGGTTTACACCTTCAGGTGGTTTTACATCTTCATACATATTTATCTCTTTCATTTATTATTGGCATATATGGTAACCAAAAAAGATTAAGCTATTGTTGATAAGTATCATAGAAAAAGTGTTAATACTTTATTTTTGCGAGATAGAGACCATTACTTGGAGCAGGTTTTATCTTATGCTTTTTACTGCACTCTAGTTGCTCTTTAATTTCTGTTTCACTTAGTTGCAGAAGTGCTCCAACCATAAGCCTTATTTGACTTCTAAGGTATCCGTTTCCTTCAAAGTTTAAGACTGTATAACCGTTGTGCTGATAAGCGAAAGCCTTATATATAACTCTTATTGTAGTTTTAACATCACTTCCGGTTTTCATAAACTGCTCAAAGTTGTGCTCACCTATAAAAAGTTTGATACTGCTCTCTAGTTGTTTAAAGTTTACAGAATTTAAGAAGGTGATATAGTTACTCTCAAATGGATTTGAATCAGACTCTTTGATGATATACCTGTATGTCCGTTTTTTAGCACTGTATCTAGCGTGAAAATCATCATCAACACTCTTTATATGTTTAACCGCTGTGCTAGAGGGTAGCATCTCATTTAAGACTTTTTTGAGTTTTTGAGTGTTAGACCAAAAGGGAGGTAGGTCTACATGAAAAACCTGTCCTGTAGCGTGAACCCCTTTATCTGTTCTCCCGCTAGCTACAGCTTTTGCATCTATACCGAGTTGAGAGAGAACTTTTTGTACTTGTCCAAATATTGTATTGTTTGTCTCTTTTTGAATTTGCGAACCCAGGTAGGAAGTTCCATCATAGGAGAGTGTGATTGCAACTCTCATTAGAACCTGTTTACAATATGCTTTTTATAAATCATGTATGTCACTGTACTCCAAGCAATAATAACTATCGGAATTGTGTAAAAGTCCAGTTTTTTGTGCAGGCCAAGTGCTGCACCGTAAAATATAACTACACCGATAAAGAGATAGAGGTAGACACGTGATTTTTGATGTCTTGCATGTACTACTCCTATACTTGCCACTAAGAAAAGGCTCAGTACAGGAAAGAGTGAGAGTAGTGTATCTGTTATAAACATCCGTTTTTTCTTTTTCTGATTATCTTCTGACAACCAGTATTCAAGAGGTTTTTTGTACTCTTTTAGTGAAGTTTTCATCGTAGAGTTGATAAGCATTGTTTCAAAGTTAATTTGTGAGAAGTTGTCTTTTGAGTAGCTGTACCCTTCACCTTTTTTGAGTTTCAGCCTAAGTATTCCTGAATCATTGATAAGCTCCGCACTTTGCGCAGATATAAGGATCTCTTCCTCTTTCTTTTTGTTAAATAAAAATACCTTAGAGTAGGTTCCATCTCCACTGTCTTCACCAAGGTAAAGCAGCCAATCTCCAAAACTGTGTCCAAACTCTGAAGCGGAAAGATTGAATTTCGCTTCACTCTTTTTGTAGGATACAAAGTTACTCGATAAAACTTTTGCATGTGGAAAAAGTATAAAAAAGTTAAATGCAAGAAGTGTTGAGAGCAGTAGAGCGGGTTTGAGTAGGGTCTTTATGATAAAACTGGGTTTAATCCCTAAAGAGAAGAGTACAACCATCTCATTATCATTTGAGAGTTTAAAGAGTGAGAGTGTAGCTGCTACAAAAAATGATATTGGCAGGGTATAAAAAAGAATCTCTGGGAGTACAAACATATAGAGTTTCCCCATGTCTAATAAACTCAGTTGAATAACTGCTGTATATGTCGCCAGTTTAATTGAGAATATTACTGAAGCGATAGCAAACAGCGGCATAAATATAGATACAAAAAGTGATGATAGATTACTGAGTAGATATGTTTGAATTCTATCCATCGTTAATAATTCGCCTCAATATAAGCTAAAATAGGGCTATCGTAGATATAAACTATAAATGTTGCAAGAGCTAAAAATGGTACAAAGGGAACTCTCTGCTCCTCGGCTGAACGACTCAGTAGTGTCAGCATTACCGGAAGCGCTAAAATTGCCGATAAGAAAATAGCAATAAGTGCCAGTTTTACTCCAAGCAGTGCTCCCATAGTTGCTGCAACCATTATGTCACCTTCTCCCATTGCCTCTATAAAAGGAGTTCTGTCGTAGTGTTTGTTCCAAGATGTTTTACTTGGAAGTCCTGCTCTGTATATGGATGATGTGAGGTAGTATGAGAGTGCAAATCGCAGTAGTGTAAACCCACCGGCAAAGAGCAGGGCATTTTGAAAGTTAGTAAATATACCGCCAATATTCCATGCTCCGATAACTGCAAATAAAATTGCTAAAAGATTCAATGAATCTGGAACCATTTTATATTTAAAGTCAATAAGTGAGAGAGCTAGAAGCATTAAAAAACTAAGTCCGATAAAAAAGACTGGAAGTGAGATGCCAAACTTATCTGCTAAGCTTAAGAATAGAGCCCCTGAGAGCAGTTCTACTAGAGGATACTGCATAGATATACTTGTTTTGCAATATGAGCACTTGCCTCTTAAAAAAAGCCATGAAAAGAGTGGTATGTTGTGCCATGGTTTGAGTGGGGTTTCGCATGAAGTACAGTGAGAGCTTCCAAAAACAACACTCTCCTCTTTTGGTATACGAAGTATTACAACATTTAAAAATGAGCCAAAAATAATCCCAACTATAAAAGCAAAAGCTAATTCCATCATTTTAAGCCTCCAAATCTACGTTCAACTTTTGTGAACTTTTTAATGATTTTTTCTAACTCTTTAATCGTAAAGTCAGGCCATAAAGTATCTGTAAAAAAGAGTTCTGCATATGCTGATTGCCAAAGTAAGAAATTAGAGAGTCTATGATCTCCGCCTGTACGTATAAGTAAATCAACACTATGTTTGCAGTCAAGTTCATTACCTATCATCTCTGCAGTGATATCGTCACTGGAGTTTTTAATCTTGTTTATTGCTCGTAAGAGCTCATCTTGTGCGCCGTAGTTTAGTGCAAGAGATTGGACAAGTCCATCACAGTGGGCAGTTTTCTCTTGTACCATCTTTATAGCCTCTTGGAGTGATGAAGAGAAGGCTCGCAGGTCACCTATGGGTTCAAAGCGAATATTGTTTTGAAGATATATTGACAGTTCATCTTTAAGATGCTTTTCAAGCATTTTCATAAGGAATTCAACTTCTAGGCGAGGTCTTTTCCAGTTCTCAGTTGAAAAAGCGTAGAGTGTTAATCTCTCTATATCAGGAGTATTTGAGCAGTAAGTTGTTATCTCTTTTACAACTTTTGCACCAGCCTCATGACCTTTTACTCTCTTTTTGCCTTTCATCTCAGCCCAACGACCGTTTCCATCCATAATGATTGCTACATGTTTAGCTTGATTCATAGGTTTATGCTTCTAAATCTTTAGAGTTGTTGACAATTTCAAACGCAACAGTGATTTTATCGTTGTTTGGAATTGAAATTTTACTCTTTGCGCTTATAAACTCTACACTGTTTGTATCACTCCCAAAACTAGAAGAGTCTTTTAAGAGATTTAAACAGACTGCGTTTAGATTTTTATTTTTTAGCATATTTGTAGCATTTGAGAGAGCATTTGTCTCATCCATCTCAGCTTTAAACCCAACAGTGATGAGACCATCTTTATCTATAGAATTTAAGATGTCTATATTCTGTTTTAGAGCTAAGTCCCATCTGTCCCCTAAAGTATCTTTCTTGAGCTTTCCATCTTCTGTAGAAGCTGGAACATAGTCACTTACAGCTGCTGCCATAAATAGATAAGGCTTAGAGGGGCTTGATTCTTTTGCGACACGAATGGAGTCATTTAAAGACTCTAGCATCTCACTCGAGTTCTCAACATCAGTAGTATTCATCTCTGCTGGAAGATTATCTTCAAATCTTGTAGCGATTAGGTTTACGTCTGCACCTCTGCAGTATAGAGCAGTAGCCAGGGACGAGGCCATCTTTCCACTTGAGTAGTTTGACAGATATCGAACATCATCAATCTTCTCAACTGTTCCACCACCTGTTACTACTACAGGTCTGTCTTTCCAAAACTCATCTTTTAAAAGTTCTCTGGATGTTGCCCAAAAAATATCTATTGGCTCAGCCATAGCGCCGTCACCCGTAGTTTTACAAGCCAACTCTTTAGTTTGAGTATCTAAAATTGTATAGTTTGCACTCTCTAATGTTTTTAGATTAGCTTGTGTCATTGGGTTTTGCAGCATATTTGTATTTGCAGATGGTGCAATTAGTTTTGTATTTGGATAAGCTAAAGCGCACTGAAGCAGCATATTATTAGCTATTGCATTTGCAAGTTTTGCGATTGTATTTGCAGTTACTGGAGCGATAAGAAATATATCAGCCCATTCGCCGGCTTTGATATGATTATGATCATTAACCCAAGACTCATTAAAGTCATCAAGAACCTGGTTTGAAGTTAAAGTCTCAAAAGTAAGAGGAGTAACAAATTTTTTAGCTGACTCACTCATTACAACCTTGACGTCTGCTCCAGCTTTTACGAAGTGACGAACCAGTTCTAATGACTTGTATATTGCAATAGAACCTGTAACACCTAAGAGTATTTTTTTCTCTTTTAATAAATTTGATGGAATAATCATTCATAAATCTTTTAGTAATTTTGATTGTATTTTATCTAAAAATACTTATATTTATTTTTATATCTTAAAAGTAAAGCATTATAAAGTTGTTACGAGAGTATACAAAATAGAAATATCGCTCCATTTTGTTTAGTATATGAAACTATTTTTTGTTGCTTGTATTAGAATCTAAGTATATGTAAATAAAGGTTGATTTTATGACAAAGACTCTTTTAGAAAATATAAACGCTGTTCCGGCACTGCCAGAGTCAATTCAAGAGGTTGAACGTGTATATCAAAATGAAGACTCAACATTTAGAGATATGCAAAAAGTAATAGATAAAGACCCACTTTTAACTGCTGATATTCTCCGTATTGTAAACTCACCTATGTATGGAGTAAAAAGTACAGTAACAAGTATAAAACAAGCTATATCTCTTTTGGGAAAAGAAGCAGTCCGAGCATTTGCAATTAGTAGTGCAACGAACTCTTTTACAATAGACTTGTCTCCATATAATATGACAGCTCAAGAGTTTAAACTTGCTTGTGATAAACAGTTGGCACTAATGATACATTGGATGGCACGTTACAGATCAAAACATTTGATAAAGGTGGCGCCTGCAGCGTTTCTTGTTGATATAGGTCGTGTAATTATCTCTAAAACCCTTATTGAAGATGGAAAAAGTGGGGATATACAGAGTGCACTCTCATCAGGTAAGAATGATATTGCAAAAGCTGAAAAAGCAGCTTGCGGTGCACAGACTACAGATGTTACAGCCACACTATTTCATAACTGGAAATTTGATTCCGATATCATTCATATTATCCGTTATAGTGATGATCCAGATGGCACTGACGGAGAATATAGAGAGATGGCAGCTGAACTTAAGGCTGTACGTGAGGCTGTAATGCCAAATGGTGAGATTACAGATGAGTCGATCGCAACTGCAAAAGATACAATCGAAGAGTTTAGACTTAACTTGGAGAGTTTTGAAAATGCACTGAAAAAAGTTTTAAACTCTTAGAAGTTAGCTACTTTCTAGTGCTGCTGGGGTACTTCTATTTTCTCTTTAGTATTATTTTAAAAAATTATACTTCAAAATACAATTCATTAAATATTATTGGATACAATTTCCTGTTTATAAAAAATAAAGATAAATGAGGATGGAAAATGACAGTAACAAAACAGATATTACTTACAGGTATATTCTTATCTTCGCTTCTTTTTGCAGGTGACCCAGCGGTGGTAACAGCAGCAAAAAATAGTGATTTAAGTAAGCTTAAGGCAGCGATTTCTTCAGGTGAGAGTGTAAACAGTACAGGTAAAGGTAACGCTACAGCTCTGATGTGGGCATCTAAAAAGAATCAGCACAAGATGGTTGGCTTTTTACTCTCAAAAGGTGCAGATGTTAATGCTAAAGACAGTGCCGGATTTACAGCTTTAATCTATGCCTGTAATGAAGGTAACTCTAAAGTTGTAGTTACTCTAGTAAACAACAAGGCAAATATTAATCAAGTGACTAATAATAATAAAACAGCACTTACTTATGCAGTATATAAGGGTGATTTTTATAGCGTAAAACTTTTAGTTGATAAAGGTGCTACTTTAACTATAAAAGATCATATCGGCTCTACAGTACTTGGTTATGCTGTGCAGGGTGAGTCGGATGAGACTTTGAAAATTGTTAAGTATTTGGCTGATAATGGTGCAGATGTTAACGCACAGGATGATGAGGGCTATACTATTTTAATGGCTGCGTCTGAAGCAGGAAACCCAGCTGTTGTAAAGTTTTTATTAAAAAGCGGTGCAAAGAAAGATGTTGAAGATGCAGATGGTAGTACAGCTCTTAATTATGCTGAGGAAGAAGAGCACAGCAGTGTTGTTGCGCTCTTAAAATAGTAACTTAAGTTCAGTTACTTTTTAGAAAAAAACTTATAATAAAAATCTTTTACAGTTCTTAGCTTAGTACGGCTAAGAGCTAGTGAACCACTCTCCACAACACCACTTGTCAAAGTTGTTCCAGCTGCTATCATGACATCATCTTTAATTGTCACAGGTGCAACAAGTTGGCTATCACTTCCTACAAATACATTTTTACCGATGATAGTCTTATATTTTTTGACTCCATCATAGTTACATGTAATGACACCGGCACCAATATTTGTACCTTCATCGACTTGAGCATCACCTATATAGCTGAGATGTCCAGCTTTCACACCCTTCAGTGAAGATTTTTTAACCTCTACAAAGTTACCTATATGAGTATCTTCTAGGTATGAAGCAGGGCGAAGGTGGGCGAGCGGTCCTACATCTGAGTTTTTAACAACTGAGTCCTCAACAACACTTCCGGCTTTAATATGGGAGTTTTGAACAAGTGTATTGCCTGTTAAACGACATCCGTTTTCAACTCTGCATTCACCTCCAAACTCTACACTCTCCTCTATGAATATAGTTGAAGGAAGTTGCATAATAACTCCAGCATTCATCCATTTAGTTTTGATTCTATCCTGCATGATAACTTCGCTATCTGCTAAATCTTTTTTGGAGTTTACACCTTTAAAGTGCTCCTCATCAACTAAAAGTGGTGCTATATTCAGACCATCTTTTCTAGCCATTGAGATTACATCCGTGAGATAGTACTCCTCTTGTGCATTGTCGTTACTTAGTTGTGGGATGTACTTCTCAATAACACTTTTACTAAAAGCGTAGATGCCCGCGTTTACAGTTGTTATTTTTAACTCATCCTCACCTGCATCTTTTTGCTCGACAATATATTGAACTTGATTATCGTTAATAATAACTCGACCATATCCATCCGGGTTTTCCAGATCAAAAATAGACATAATAACATCAGCATCAGTCTCTAAAAATCCCTGCAGAGCTCCAGATGTAATGAGCGGCATATCGCCGTTTAGAACTAAAACTTTATCATTTTTTGGTGCTACATTTTTCATAGCACCACCAGTTCCGGGAAAATTCTCAGAGTCTTGAACTACAAACCTGATATCATCAAAAAAAGCTTCCATCTGCTCTTTAACAGCCTCTTTTTGATGGGCGATTACAACAGTGATATCGTCTGAAATTTCACGTGAGGCCTTGATGATATGATATAGCATAGGTCTGCCACTGATATTATGAAGGACCTTGGCCGTTGCTGATTTCATACGACTGCCTTTTCCTGCAGCTAAAATAATTATACTTGTAGAGTTTTTATCCATTTATACGCTTCTTCTATTGTAGTTTATCCCGAATTTTACCATTAATTGTTAAAAATTTATCACGATACTAATAATTATTGTGGTATTATAGGGCAATTAAAAATTATGTAAGGTATTTGAATGGATTTAGGTACGGTCATTGGTATTGTTTTAATTATAGCTCTTCTTCTTGGAGCTATGGCTATGGGTGTTGGTGTCGGTGCATATATCGATATACCCTCAGTTCTAATCGTTGTTGGTGGTAGTATCGGGGCCTTGATGGTCTCTTTTAAACCAGCTCAAATGAAATCATTTACAAAAATTTTCATGAAAGCTGTTAAGCCTGGTGAAGAAGATGTTGCTGAGCTTATTAAAAAACTTGTAGAGTTTGCTACAAAAGCCAGAAAAGATGGAATTCTAGCTCTTGAGAGTGAAGTAAACAATGAAGAGAATGAGTTTTTGAAAAAAGGCTTATCAATGGCTATTGATGGAAGTGAACCAGACACAATACGTGAGCTTCTTGAAATTGAAATGGAACAGACAAGTACAAGGCATAAGGTTAACGGTTCTATCTTTAGTCAATGGGCTGGGCTTGCAGGGGCGATGGGTATGGTTGGTACACTAATCGGTCTTGTTGCGATGCTTCTGAACATGGCCGACCCATCAGCGATTGGTCCCTCAATGGCCGTGGCATTACTTACGACTATGTATGGTGCTATTATCGGTAATGTATTTGGTACGCCTATCGCAAATATTCTTGAAGTTAGAAACGATGAAGAGACAAAGGTAAAAGAGATGATTTTATCTGGGATCATGTCTATTCAATCAGGTGATGCTCCAAGAGTTTTAGAGGCTAAACTGCTAAGCTACATGGCTCCTAATGAACGTGTAAGCCAATTTGATTAATGAGATTTAAGTAATGGCTAAAAAAAAGTGTCCGGATTGTCCAAAGTGTCTGCCAGCCTGGCTAGCAGCTTTCGGGGATTTAATGTCACTTCTTCTGTGTTTCTTCGTACTCCTTCTCTCTATGTCAAGCATGGATGCAAAAAAGATCTCTGAAGCGATTGGTTCACTCTCAGGTGCAATGAGTGTTTTAGAGGGTGGTACGAAAACTGAAATCTCTAAACAGCGTATTCAGGAGTCAACACCGATTGAGTCAAAGGATGAGACAAGTGAAGTTGTAAATAGAGTTCAGCAAGCTGTAGGTGATGCCAATGAGATGATGGAGAAGGGCCATGGACCTGCTGTTACTCTTGATGAAGCCCAAGAAGGTTTTGTCATAGAGCTTCCGGCCTCACTTCTTTTCAAGCCTGGCAGTGCGACTATTGAGAATGAAGATGCTTTACTTTTTTTAAAAAGAGTAGCTCTTATCATAGAGGAGTTACCTAAAACTATGCAAGTCAGTGTTCAGGGTCATACTGATGATCAGGGACCTGGGACAAAAAGCCCCTTTAAAGACAATTGGGAGTTATCATCTGCAAGGGCGATATCTGTGCTTCAAGAGCTTCTTTTAGACGGTGTAGATCCTGCTAGAGTCAGTGCTTCTGGATTTGCGGAGTTTAAAGCAATTGCTACAAATGCTACAGCAAGCGGACGTGAGAAAAACCGTCGTGTTGAGTTACATTTCTACGGAGCTAAAGGCGATGAAGAAGAGAAAGTAAAGGGTTCAATTTTAGATGGGGCAGCTACTAAGTAATGTTAAGATATTTTGTCTTACTTTTTGCGCTTGTCTCTTTATTGGGTGCAGAAGCTGTAACTGTTCCAACGATGAACTTTGCGCTCTCTGCACCAGATACACCACAGCAGCTAGTTAGCTCTCTAAATGTTTTAGTAGTTCTTACACTTCTATTTTTAGCACCTTCTATGGTGCTTGTAATGACAACATTTACACGCTTTGTGATTGTATTTGGTTTTTTACGTCAAGCACTTGGAACGCAGCAAGTTCCGCCAACACAGCTTTTAGTAATGCTGGCTATGATTTTGACCTTTTTTGTTATGGAACCGGTTGGTACCAAAGCGTATGAGAGCGGTATAAAACCGTATATAGCTGAAGAGATAGGCTATGAAGAGGCATTTGATAGAACTACACTTCCGTTTAAAAATTTTATGATTAGAAATACAAGAGAGAAGGATTTAGCTCTTTTTTTTAGAATCAGAAAAATGGAAAACCCTCAAACAGTTGCCGAAGTGCCTCTCTCAATTGTAATACCGGCATTTGTTATCAGCGAATTAAAGACTGCATTTGAGATAGGTTTCTTGCTCTTCTTGCCATTTTTGGTAATAGATATGGTTGTCGCTTCAATACTTATGTCTATGGGTATGATGATGCTCCCTCCTGTAATGATATCCCTGCCATTTAAGATACTTGTTTTTGTACTTATTGATGGGTGGAATCTGCTTATAGGTAACTTGATAGCGAGTATAAAGTAAAGGTTTAGTAGTGGATTGTAAATATTTTGGTGAATGTGGTGCTTGTAGAGTTTATGAGAGTGGATATGAAGCTCAGTTAAATGATAAAAAAGAGCTAAATCAAAAAAGATTTGAAGCTTTTTACAGTGGAGATATATCTGTTTTTAAATCTCCTGAGTCCCACTACCGTTCTCGTAGTGAGTTTAAAATTTGGCACTTGGATGATGAAATACACTATGGTATGAACCATATAGAGAAGAAGGGTGTAGTGCTGGTTGATGAGTGCCCACAGGTAAATGAGCACATACTCTCTCTTATGCCAAAACTCCTTGTTTCAATTAAAGAAAAAGAGATAGATTTTAAACTCTTTGGAGCTGACTTTTTAAGTTCAAGCAGTGGAGAGATTGTTGTTTCTCTTTTATATCATAGAAAACTAGAGAGTGAGTGGGAGGAGAAAGCCAAACAAATAGCAAATGAGTTGGGTATTTACATTATAGGACGCTCACGTAAGCAAAAAGTTATTATAGGGCAGGACTATATTACAGAATCATTACATATTGATGGACAAGAGTATAGATTTAATCATATAGAGAACAGTTTTACTCAGCCGAATCCTAGAGTCAATGAAGAGATGATATCTTGGGCAATGAATCATTTTTCTTCCTCCTCAGGTGATCTGCTTGAACTCTATTGTGGAGCAGGTAACTTTACCATACCATTTGCGAAAACATTTGATAAAGTTTTAGCTACAGAGATATCTAAGTCATCTATAAATGCAGCAAAAGCAAATATGCAGCTAAACTCTGTAGAGAATATAGAGTTTGTTCGTATGAGTGTAGAGGAGTTTGTGCAAGCTTTAGATGGTGTGAGAGAGTTTAGAAGAATGAAAGAGATAGATATAAATTCTTACAACATTAAAAGTATCTTTGTAGATCCTCCGCGAAGCGGAATGGATGAAGAGTCTTGCAAATTTGCTTCAAGACATGAACATATCCTATATATATCGTGTAACCCCGAAACATTAGTGAGGGATTTAGAACTTTTAACTCTCACACATGAAGTAGTCGATATGGCACTATTTGATCAGTTCCCATACACACATCATGTAGAGATGGGTGTAAAATTAATACAAAAAGGCTTATAATGAAACTTTTATTGGTAGTGTTAATAGTGAGTTTATCTCTAAATGCTGATGAGATGAAGAGAATTGAAGCGATAGTAAGCGATATTACAAAACTCAGAGCAGAGCATGAGGGTTGTCAAACTGAAGCCAAAATCTACTCAATGCAGTTAAAAGATGAGAGGGATAAAAATAAAATTTTACTTCAAGAGATGAACTCTTTTAAAGATCTTTACAAGCGAGAAATAGAGTATAAAAACAGAATAGTAAAATTAGAAAATAAAATAAAAAATCAAGAAAAACTTTTAAAAGCCAAAGAAAATAATAAAAAAGATTTGATAACAGAAAGTGAACCTATAATTAAAATCAAAGAAAAAGAGAAAAAAACTTTGGTTATTAAAGAAAAAACTATTGAAAATCTAGTTTTAGTTAATTGTGAAGAACCCAATCCTTTTCCAAAGTTAGTGATGAAAAAAGAGTTTTCACAAAACGATAAGAAAGTTAAAAAAACTAAAAAACTAAAAAAACAAAAAGAAGTTACACCGAAGAAAAAGCTTTCAGAGATAAAGAAGATTGTAGAGCCTAAAAGAGATGAAGTAGAGAAATTAGAAAGGTTTAAAGCGAGTGCATTTCGTTTAAACAAAAATGCAGCAGTTTATGACAAAGTAAACGGCAAGAAACTGTATGAATGGGAAGAGGGTACTTCTTTTACTTCATCTATTAAGACTCAAAACTGGACTAAAATTACCGGATATTTTGTAGATAGAGTTTGGATGCGTTCAACTAAAGAGTTGTGGATAAAATCTACAGACGTAATCAAAAGATGATAGTTTGGATATAATAAGTAAAAAAATGAGCAGAGATTAGATGAAAAAAATTTTAATTATTAGTGATGGCAATGTTGGTGAGCACTTTATTCAAAGAGCAATAGAGACATACACTAGTGAAAATATCTACTATATTGTTCAAACAAAAGAGAAAAGGTTTGAGAATGTAAATCCTGCACGTTTCAAATTTTATGAGTTCGACCCGACTAGCCTCTATAAAATAGCAAACTTGCTTAAGATGGAGTTTGTACAGGTTTTTATAGCTATGGATAGTGTGATAGATGTTGAAAATACTATAAAAAATATAAGGACTATAAAAAAACAGCTTCGTGTTATCGTCTTAAATCAGTGGAATATGGAAAATGAAGACCCCAATGTTGTACTGATAAATTCAAATGAGATTTTGGCTTCGAGACTACTCGATTACCTGCCAAATGTTCCAGTAATCGCTCAGAACGTAGGAATAGGCGAGGGTGAAATAATGGAAGTTCTAGTGCCATTTGGAAGTTCATTCGTTTACCGTCATATAGGTGTAATTGAGCAGAAGAACTGGCGAATTGTTGCTATATATAGAAATCGAAAACTTGTCATGCCGTCTCGTCGTAGAATGATTCAGCCAAATGACCTTCTGGTACTTGTTGGTGAACCGGCAGTTTTAAAATCAGTATATCGCGCGATTAAACGTGAGCTGGGACAATTTCCTGAGCCCTTTGGTTCAAACCTCTATCTTTACCTTGATATGAATATTGTAAACCACTCAACTATTGAAGAGTTGGTGAGACGTGCAGTCTTTGTACATAAAAAGTTTAAACATGATTTGATTATAAAGATTGTAAACCCTAGTAATATCGGGATTTTAGAGTATATTAAAGGGTACAGAGATATTAATGTTGTTATAGATATTGACTATGATAGTGTTAACCTGGAGAATAAGTTTCACAGTGATATAAAATACCATCATGTAGGGCTTGTTATAGTACCTAAAGAGATGTTTGCTTCTTTTGGGGTTAGAACTACTCTTTATGAGGCTCACGTGCCTGTACTTAAAATTTCAGACAGACCATTCTCAAGCGTAAAAGATGCAGCTCTAATCCTTTCAGATAATCGTGACTTAGAAAAGGTGTCAGCTACAATATTTGACATCTCTGAACAGATGAATTTTAATATAGAGCTTTATAACTATATCAATGAACATCAAGATGATAAAGAGCAGGTCATAGAACACTATTATAATCTATCAACAATTTTTTCAAAATCAATTAAAGTCTTTAAAGAGAATGAAAATCCAATTAGAATATTAAAACAGAAAGATAACTTTATACAGATACTTCCATTTACACATAAACTGACTACAAGAAGAATATACTCCCTTTTCTCTACTGATAGCGAGCGTCTACACTATAAGCTTGATGATTATCACCAGATTTTTATTCCAGTACAACTCTAGGAGCTTTATTTAGCTAATTGTTAGTAATTATTGAGTATTATATATCACATATAAATTTTGGATAAATAATGCAAGTAAACATCCCCTTAAAACAGCTAGTTGATAACTCTTATGACATAACAATTGACACCCTTCCTGAACTCTATTTTGATACAAAAGTAGCAGTTGTGACTAACTCAACAGTATCTAAACTTCATCTCGATTACCTTTTGAGTAAAGTATCTGCAAAAGAACTGCATGTTATAACGCTTAGAGATGGTGAAGAGTACAAAAACCAAGAGAGTATTGATGAGATTTTAGAGTCACTTTTTGAGAATCGTTTTAACCGTAAATCTATGCTCATCGCTTTTGGTGGCGGAGTTATAGGCGATATGACAGGATTCGCTTCAAGTATCTATCAGCGTGGAATTGATTTTGTTCAGATTCCAACAACACTTCTCTCTCAAGTTGATGCAAGTGTTGGTGGAAAAACCGGAATGAATAACAGGTATGGAAAAAACCTTGTTGGTGCTTTTCATCAGCCTAAAGCTGTCTATATAGACCCTTTCTTTTTAACTACACTCCCCTCACGTGAGTTTGGAGCAGGTGTTGCAGAGATAGTTAAAATGGCTGTTACATTTAACAGAGAGTTCTTTGAGTTTTTAGAGAAGGCAGATTTGACTTCAGCGACTGTTCTGCAAGATGCCATAAAACAGGCAGTTCAAACAAAAGCTGATGTTGTTGCTCAAGATGAGAAAGAGCAGGGGATTAGAGCTGCACTGAACTATGGTCATACTTTTGGGCATGTTATAGAGAATGAGACCAAGTACAAAAAGTTTCTTCACGGTGAAGCAGTGGCTATCGGTATGGTTATGGCAAATGAGACGGCTGTTAAAATGAATTTAATGAGTACAGATGATGCAAATAGAGTAAAACTTCTTTTGCAAAAGTATGATCTTCCAACCTCGTATGATATTAAAGATACAGAGAAGTTTTATGAAACATTTTTCTTAGATAAAAAGAGTTCGGACTCAAGCATTACTTTTATCATACCTCATGGTATCGGCGGTGTTAAAATTACAGATGCTGTGGATAAAGAGCTTGTTATATCTGTGTTAGATAGTTTTGGGGAGAGTTGATGAAGTTTTTATTACTCTCTTTTTTACTCTTCTATTCTCTTTTACTATCTGCTGAACTAACTATTGAAGAGCGTGTTTCTCTGATAAAAAAAGAGAAAGCAGAAGCCCAAAAAGAGAGTGACAGGTTAGAGCAGATTGAGCGTTACAGAGTTGAACTGCAAGCCTTAGAGCAGATTATTTTTAAAGAGAAAGTATGGATGAAGAGCTACGCCTCTTATGTAACTTCCATAGAGGTAAGAGACAATCTAGCAAAAATTAAAAAAAGAATAAACCACCTCTCAAAAAAGGCTAAAACGACAAGTGATCATGATGAGTTAAATGCGCTTCTCTCAAAAGAGAATATTTTAACTTCTCAGATAGAGAAGTTAAAAGGGAAGTATGATGCACCATTCTCAAAACTGATCACCCCTCCAAAGATTGATGATATTCCTGAAATCTCAAATCCATTTGATATATTTACGGGAATATCACTTGTTAAGACACTAAACAGTAATTTTGATGAGTATATAAAGAGAAAAAAGAGTCTTAACAGCTTGGTTGTTCTGCTTAGAAAAGAGAACTCAATCTATAAGCAGATGAGTCTTTTAGATATTGAGAAGAGATATGAAAAAGAGGCACTTCAAAAAGAGCAGCAGCTCGAGAGGTTTGAGACCGCACTTGATACGATAAATGTCACATCTGAGGTCTATCAAAAGAGACTTGAAATTGCTGAGTTAAATATAAATAAAGCTGTAGAGAAGCAAATTTATAGAGTTGCAAAAATCGGTATTATCATTTTAGTTGTATTTATTGTATTTTTTCTTTTAAAACTTGTTGTAAAAAAATATATCACAGATAATGAACGATTTTATATGGCAAATAAGGTTATTACTTTTGCTAACTTTACATTTATACTTCTGATACTCTTTTTTAACTATATAGAGAATGCAGCTTACTTAGTAACAATACTTGGATTTGCTTCTGCCGGTATAGCAATTGCAATGAAAGACTGGTTTATGAGTATGTTGGGTTGGCTTGTAATTATTTTTGGTGGCAGTATACATGTTGGTGACAGGATTCGAGTTGTGATGGATGGGCATGAATATGTGGGTGATGTTATGGATATCTCTTTGCTTAGAATGACCATATTTGAGGATGTTACCCTCACTACACATATGACAAATAGACGCGCCGG
>JBDLHW010000080.1:0-8214 GCA_039715155.1 Campylobacterota bacterium
TCACCAGACTCTATTTTATCTATGACTCTTTTGAACTTTTCTTGATAGTTTTGAAACTCTATGGGGTCTGTTTTTAAGTAGTGGCTGTGCTCAACATAGTGATAGTTCTCATTGATAGAGAACTCAACATCCTCTTTTTCTAAATCTTCAAGTAGAATAACTTCTATTTTTTGAGCTTTAAAGTCTGATATAAACAAAAAAGGTTTTCTCTGTCTGCCCAGAGTATTTAAATCAGAGAAGTCCATTCAATACTAGCTCTTAGCTATCAACTTTTTAAGAATTGCCATTCTGATATTTACACCATTGGTAACTTGTTCAAGTACCTTACATCTGCTATCAGCTAAAAGTGCGTCACATATGTCTATGTTTCTATGAACCGGGCCGGGATGCAGAAGAACGATATCTCTACCTCCAACCAACTCCGTAGTAATACAAAAATCACTTGCATAATCTTTTAGAGAGGCATAACTCTGTGAAGAGTGACGTTCTGTTTGAGTTCTTAAACTCATGATAGCATCAACCTCATCGATAATCTCTTCTAAATAATGGGTATAACGCAGTGTAGTTTTTGGTAAAAAGTGAGGTGGAGCAACAAGTATAACCTCCATGCCAAACCTTGTAAGAAGCTCTATGTTTGAGTTTGCAACACGTGAGTTTTTTATATCTCCGACAATTGCGATTTTCTTACCATTTAAATCACCGAAGTGTTCTCTCAAAGTGTAGAGGTCTAAAAGTGCCTGCGTCGGGTGAGCGTGAGCACCATCTCCCGCATTTAATATACTTGCATTTGTATGATTGGAGAGTATCTTTGGAACACCTGCATTTTGATGGCGAACTATGATGGCGTGAGGCCCCATAGCATCAAGATTCATTGCAGTATCTACGAGGGTTTCGCCCTTTTTCGTAGAGCTTTTTGCAACATCAAGGTGAACCATTTGGGCACCAAGACGCTTTGCGGCTATCTCAAAAGAGCTCTTTGTTCTTGTAGAGTTTTCAAAAAAGAGAGTGATAATCAGTTTATCTTGTAGTATTCTATCAAAACGGCCATCACTGAATACTTTAGCATCTGCTAAAATTTCTTCAATTTCATCTACGCTAAAGTCATCTGTTCTGATTAAATGCTGCAAATTTCACCTCAATTAAATATTTTATAGATTATACAAGACATCGCAAATAGTGTCAATGTCACTACCGGTTTTTAGTACTTTTTCTCTTGTATTTCTGAAATAAGGCTCCGATACATCTTTAAAACTCTCATCACCCTCTCTACAGTTAAATGCAGTAAGATGTTTGATGTTTTTATCATTCAGGGCACGTTCACTCAAAATTGTATCGTTTATACAGCCAAGTGAGCAGTGTGTAACCAGAAGTGCGGAAGCTTCAAAGTGTTCTATCATATCAATCATCATATACTCTTCATCGACGGGAACGTAAAGTCCACCGGCACCCTCAATGATTAGAACATCACACAGTCTCTCCAGCTTTTCTACTGCTGTGCTTAGGAGTTCCAAATCAAGGGGAAGCGCATTTGAAGCGACATAAGGAGCTGCAGGAAGAGTATAAGTAATCGGTACAATATCTTTAACGTTTATATCTTTAAACTCAGGATTAACCTCTTGTACACAAGAGAGGAGAGCCTCAGCATCAGGGGCAAAACCCTCTACTCCAGTCTCAATGAGCTTAATAGCTCCTACTCTCATCCCACGTGAGGCAAACTCTTTTATGAGAAGTTTTGAGGTGTATGTTTTACCTATGTCAGTATTTGTTGCGGTTACAAATATTCGTTTACTCATTGGATTCTGTTTCTCCCTAATTCTTTAGCGATGTATAATTTTTTATCTGCTTCTTGATAGAGCTCTTCTAATGTATTGGTCCCATTATCTACAGTTGCACAACCAATACTTACTGTTACATCGAGAGTTATATAATTGTCATTAAAATCTATTTTCTCTATAGCACTACGTATCTTCTCGGCAGTAACTTTTGCACCCTCCAAGGAGCTGCCATGAAGTAAAAGTGCAAACTCTTCACCACCAATACGTGCAAAAATATCGCTATCTCTAATCAAACTCTTAATCTCCTGAGCCAAGCGAACGAGTATGTAGTCCCCAACTTGATGTCCATAAGCATCATTTATATTTTTAAAATAATCAATATCAATCATAAGAAAAGAGACTTCACTCCTTTCACGTTTTGCAATCGAGATGAGAGTTTGAGCAGCATCAAAGAAATGTCGTCTGTTGTAAGCTTTAGTCAAACTGTCTGTTATTGAGAGTTCTTTGAGTTCATTCACATGAGACTCAAGCATATTATGTGTATTAATAGTAATAAGATGATTTTTGTAGATTGATTTAGAGAGTAATACTATAATTGGCATGTAGATTAGTAAAAATGCTGCAATTGCTAAGTGGGCATGAGTTCCAAAATAGATCATTACACCCAGTT
Organism: Campylobacterota bacterium; assembly: GCA_039715155.1. Taxonomy (GTDB): domain Bacteria; phylum Campylobacterota; class Campylobacteria; order Campylobacterales; family Sulfurimonadaceae; genus Sulfurimonas. Next base: position 2,446 of record JBDLHW010000080.1, read on the forward strand.
GAGCTAAAGTCATAATAAAAAAGTAAGCGAGAAATACATTTAAAACAGGTGTTAATGAAAGTATAGAAACAGCTATAATACCCATAATCATTGCAAGTCCAACAAACTCATATGGTGATGGTGCAAAAATAGCACCCAGTATAGTGCCACTTGTCCATATAGTTGCAGAAAACAGAATTATCACACCAAGTATGACGGTATGAAATTTTAGTTCACTGCTGTTTTCTTCTTCAATATACTTTGAAAGATTTCTTGCATTTACATACCGTGTAATTATAAATATCAGTTGTGTAACACTCCAAAGCAATAAATATTCTAGTGGAATATAATCTATATAGGCCCATATAAAAAGGGAAGAAACAACTACGAGACCAACTATTGATTTTGGTGTATCATCAACAACAAATCTGAGCAATTTTGAATCATATTCACACACATTTACATCCTATCTGTTTATTATATAGATAATAGATATAGATAAACTGAATTATGTGCACAATCTATATGATTATGCTAATATAATTCTAAATATATTGACAGGAATGGAAACTAGAGTGAAAAAATATATTCTTTTTGACAATGACGGTGTTTTAGTGGATACTGAGCAGTACTACTACAAAGCCAATGTAAAAGCCTTAGCAGAGTTTGGTCTTGAACTTAATTTTGATGTGTACATGGAAATAATGGCAAGAGGTGGAACTGCCTGGGAAGTGGCCAAAAAGCATGGCTTCTCTCAAGATGAAATAGACAAAAAAAGAGCACAGAGAGATATCTACTATCAGGAGTTTATTCAAAATGAGAACATAGAGATAGATGCTGTTTTGGACATTCTTCAAGAGTTATCTAAAAGTTATAAAATGGGAATTGTCACAACTTCTAGAAGAGTAGATTTTGACTTGGTTCACAATAAGATGGATATAGTAAGCCACATGGATTTTACGCTCTGTGTAGAGGAGTACCCCCGCTCAAAACCTCATCCTGATCCATACTTGGCAGGAATGAAAAAGTTTGATGCTCTAAAAGATGAATGTATTATAGTAGAAGACTCGCAAAGAGGATTAATTTCTGCTGTGAACGCAGGGATAGAGTGTGTCATAGTAGATAATGAATTCACAAAAACTCATGATTTTTCTAAAGCGGATTATCAGATAAAAAGTATAAAAGATTTACCTGCCTTACTAAAAAAACTATGATTGAGTAGCTTAGTCGTAAACCGAATCCATATCAAAATCATATTGTGGTTCTAAGTCAGGTACAGAGTCTAAAGAGTCCTTATTAACCTCAGCACCTTTGAAGTCATAATTTTCAGCTGAGTAAAAAGTCTGCTCTTTTGCATACTTCTTCTCATTTTCCATCTCTTTTTTTATCTGCTTCTCAATTCTACTTTTTCTCTCTTTTTCTTTCTTGGAACTATCCGCTGCAATAAGTAGTGAGCTAAAGAGTATCATAAATGTTAAAAATATCTTCATAATCATTCTCCTTCATTCTATTTAGTATAATACTAAATAATGCTTTACATCACTCTTAATTATAATTATTAATAAAATACTTACTTATTACGTTTTAACCTCTCTTTAAAAGCTGCTGCACTTGAATACTTACCACTTGTATCAGCAGTTCCCGACTCCTCTTCTCTTATGATTGTCTTTGTTTTAGGTTGATACTGTGTAGCTCTTCTCACCTTGGAAACTTTGCCATTAGTTTCAAGCTTCTCAATGAGTCCATATTTTAAATTCTCTAAAATATTCATTACGGTCTCTAAGTTCTTATCATCTACAGATAGTTTTATCTCATTCATAATATTCCAATAACATTTTTAAAGTATTATACTCTTTTAGCCTCTTTTATAATCTCATAAGCTTGATTTATCTCTTGAGTTTTAGCAGTTGCGTCTTCCATATATGCTTCATCTTTATCTTGTGATTTTATAATGTCTGGATGATATTGTCGTACGAGTTTTCTATATCTCTTTTTGATTGTATTTATATCATCACTCTCATTTACATCTAAAATCTTATATGCTTCTGTTAGGCTCATTGACTCTTGTCTATTTTTAAGCATATATTCAAACTTAGAAACCATTGCAGTATACTCATCAGGAGTAATGTTTAGTTCTGATACAATCTCACGTAGAACTCTATCCTCATCAGAGCTTATTCCATTACCGGCAGATGCAAGTTGGATTAAAAACCCTACAAACTGTCTGCGTTTTAATATGCTTCTTCCGAGCAGTTTACCTAAGGCCTGTGCTATCTCCTTTGTATCATCACTTCTCTCTTTTTCTTCATTGAAAATCTCTTTTAAGATAACTCTTACTCTCTCTTTATCTTGGAAAATGCCTGATATATCATCAAACATATTTCCAATAAGCTGTGCTTCTAACTCATCGACTCTTCCGTCAGCCTTGGCAACTTTTGCAACAAGTGCAATAAAAAGACCTAACTCACTCTCTTGAAACAACTCTTTAGAACTGGAGATTTTTTTTAGTTTGTATTTTCTATAGACTTTATAAAGTCTGAATGCTATATATATAGCAACGATTACTCCAAGTGTCACCATTATATTTGCTATAAATATATAATATAACACAAATAGAATCATCGCTAAATATACCAATTTTTTTAATGTAATCATTTTTTTCCATTTCTATTTAAGTAGGCAAATTTTAGCACACTAGAGTTAAACTCAAGATATTTTGATGTACATTATTGCTAACTTATACAATTTTCTGTATCATCTCATATACAAATTAGATAAGAAAGGTCAATATGATTTTTATAGGTATGATTTATCAGTATGACAGTGAACAAGGTACAGGACTACTTATGCTCACTGATGGAGAGAAAAGAGAGTTTAGTATTAACGACTGGGTAGACAGTGCTAATCAGCCAGGAATGGGTCAAAAAATATCATACGAAATGGATGCTAATCGTGTAAAGATTAAAGTTGCCACTGAAGAGGATATAGAGAGAGCCTCCGCTCAACAAGAGGAAGTTGTTGAAGAAGAAATTGTTTCATCAGAGGGTATGAAACAGTTTTCAAGCTTAGATGAGTCTCTTGAGTACTTTAATGGTATGGGATTCAAGCAGATAAAAGATATTCCAAGTGAGAACTCAAGAGTTTTAACACTACGAAAATATACGCCAAGTGAATATGGAGAGGCTATCATCACAGAGCGTGATTCAAAAATTACTGTTGAACTTACACTCAATGGTAAACCAGCAACTATAGGCTAGGAAGAGGTATCAGCCTCTTTTTTCCATAAGATTTTACTGACTCTGGAGATTTCACTTGAACTCTTGAAATCTGCCTCAGGAATAAGAGTATTGAAGTGTTTACTCAAAATCTCTTTTTCTCCCGAGCTGCATTCATCTTCTAAATCTTCTGTGTTTTTCTCAAGAGAGACTTCAGCTTTAGTACTTAGTTTTGCTAAAAACCAAAGAGATAAAAAGTCTGCACTGTAGCTGTTTAAAACTTCTTTACTAAAGAGTTCAAACTCCTCATACTCACTCTGCTCAAACTCCTCTATTATCACTTCTAAAAAACTACTCAGCTCCTCTTTTGGAACTAAAAGGTTTAAATATCTAGCCATACTGAGACCAAAGCTATGCTCACCTCCAAGAAAAACCTTTGCAGCCTCTCTATAGCTTCCGTAAGTGCCTGTTCCCATACCGAGCAAGCCGATATCACAATGTTCATGTTTTCCACATCCTTTTATACATCCAGAGAAGCCCACCATTATATTGTGTTTCTTTATAAGCTCTAATGGTAAGTAGCGGGTATCATCTTTTATGTGCCAAAAAGAGAAGTTACAGTGTTCATTTCCAGCACAGGCTGAAATCGTTGAGACTGTATTAGGATTTTCAAAAGGAGTCACAGGAGTCTCAAGTCCCAGAAAATAGATATGCTGGTCTATGCCTAAACGTACTTCAGCCTTATGTTGCTGGGCAAACTCTGCAAGTTTTATAAAAGTGTCTGCATCAACACGTGCAAAATCTGTATGATAGACATAAACAAAAGAGTTGTTCTTTAGACGTGTAGGGTTTGTTCTCTCATATCTCTCTAGTAACAGGATTCCTGCTGTTTGATATGTTAGAGTATGCTCTTTATCTATAAGCTCCTTAACCCCATCTATCCCCTCTTTTTCTATCCAGAATAACAGTCTTGTCTTACTCCGTGTACCTCTAAAACCATGTTCATGAAAGGCCTCGATAACGGCGATAAAGTACTCTATAACCTGCTCTGGTTTTAAAAATACATTTATGTCTTGAGCCAGCTCCGATCTTCTGCCTCCAAGATAAACATTAAACCCTTTGACCCCATCTTTTTGGGCCAAGGCAAAAAAGATATCATTTGCAAAAAAGGAGTTGAGATTAGCTCTGTTTCCACTGATACCGACAGAGACTCTTCTATGAAGCAAGCCTATAAATCGTGGCTTGTTTAAGATATACTCTTGCATCTGCTCTATATATGGATAAGTCTCTATCTCTGCATATTGTCCCAGACCATCATAGACATCAGTCACAATATTTCTTACATTGTCCCCAAGGGTCTGCATTGCTGAGATGCCATTTTCATTGAGCTCTTTCCATGCTGCTAAAACATTATAGGAATCAAGACCATGAAGTTGCATTTGAGCACGCGCAGTTAAGATAATATCTAAGTTATAGCGCTTCACAAGCTTTGCAATAAATATAAGTTGTTCAGACGAGATGCGACCGGCATTAATCCTGAGCCTGAGCGCAAACATATCATGCTCTTCCTCATGATTATAGATGCCTGCGTCTTGAAGATAAGGCCTGTCATTATCTGCAATCATACTGAATTCTATGTTTTCTATGTTTTGTAAGTATTCATGAGGAGCTAAATTTACTTTATTACGTTCGCGCCAATTTAACTTGTCTGTATTTATTTTTATTTCAACTATCATGCGCAGAGTATACTGCAATAGTTCAAATCATATCATGACCTTTATCAATAAGGATTATTTATCTTCTTTTGCTGCCTTTAATAGATCTAAGTATGCTTTAACCTTTTTAAATTTCTCTTCGTAGTCGTATAGTTCATCTTTTGCATTTGACTTTGACTCAAGTTTTTGAGCCAACTCTACAATAGGATCAAAGCATAATGAAGCTGCTCCACTTTTAAGGTTGTGTGCATTCATCTTCAATGTGTCAAAATCTTTACTCTCTATAGAGTTTCTAATATTTGTTTCTAAATCAGCCAATGACTCAACATAGCTAGTAAAGAGTTTATTGATAATATTCTCAGGAAAATTCATATTTTTGGCTGCTTTAGCAAGAGATTTATCAATATCTAATACAATCTGTTTTGTACCTTCTAAGCCACTGTTATGATATCTGGTCAATAAGTTTTCAAAAGACTTGACATTTATAGGTTTGCTTAAGTAATCATCCATTCCTGCAGATAAAAATGTCTCCCTGTCCCCCTCAAGTGCATTTGCCGTCAAGGCAATTATTGGTGTTGATATCTTCAATTCATCTTTAATTACTTTCGTGGCTTCAATTCCATTCATTACTGGCATATTTATATCCATAAGGATTAAGTCATAACTTTTTCTCTTTAGTTTGTTAATCGCTTCTTGGCCATTAAAAGCAAACTCGTACTCTACATCATACTGGTCTAAAAGTTCAGATATGAGTATTCTGTTTATCTCATAATCCTCTACGACTAATATTTTTAAATTTAATTGCTTGTTTGAAGGTACAAGTTCTGTTTTTATTAACTCAAGTCTCATAAGTTCATTGT
>JBDLHW010000081.1:0-8086 GCA_039715155.1 Campylobacterota bacterium
AGCTCATTATATCTCTGTTTTAACATCTCACAGGCAGTATCAATTCTTTTGAGCCTTTTTTGTGCTTTTTCATCATCAAAACTTTTACTTAGCATTTGAGAGTTTGACATAATTGTGCTAATTGGCAGGTTTAACTCATGGAGAGTCTCTTTTGAAAGGTTTTGTAGGTTTTTAACATATTCATGTAATGGGTCGACTGCCAACTTAGATATAAAAACACCAGATAGAGCAACAAAGCATAGCATCACAACAGCTATAAGATAAATATTTTGAACTTGTAAAACGGTGAGTAAAAAGTGAAGTACACCTAAAAATGTGGCTACAGTTAAAAAATAGTATACAAAAATATTAATACGTAGATTACGGAACAAGCTTGTAACCTATACCACGAATATTTTGGATTGATACTTGGGGAAGCAGATGTTTTATACGGTTGATATAAACTCTGACAGCTCCATCACTACCACCGTCTGAACTACTCCATAACTCATCTAAAATCATCTCTTTTGGTACAGGAGTATTTGCATGATGCATAAGTAGCAGAAGCAGTTCATACTCTTTTTTTGACAAGTCAAGTTCTACTTCGTCATAAAGAATTCTTTTGTGCGTAGTATCATGACAAAGTAGACTAACGCATTTAACTTCATCTTTGACACTGCGTTTGAGAAGTGCTTTTAAGCGCAGCAGCAGTTCATCATTGTCAAAAGGTTTCGTTAGGTAATCATCACAGCCACTTAAAAAACCACGGGAGAGCATCTCTTTATCTTTATGTGAAGTTAGAAAAATTGCCGGAGTATTGTCATCGGCATCTCTAAGTTCTTTAAGGAGGGAAACACCGTCAATCAGCGGAACGTTTATGTCAAGTAGATAGGCATCAAATTTATGCTCAAAAGTGGCATCTAGTGCACTCTGACCATTCGGGGAGTGTGTGACATCATACCCTTCATCTTCAAGCAGGTCTGTAAGAGTCTCTCCAAAAAGGAGGTCATCTTCAAGTAAAAGAATTTTAATCAACGCTCTCAATTGCCCATGAAATTGTCTCACCAGCATACATCGGTACAACACCAGAGTAGTTTTCAGGTACAACAAAAGGTCTTTTCTCTAAAACAACTTCTTTAAACTCAGGGCAGATTCCATAAATATTTTGTGCATTATCACTGACAAATGACTGCAGATTATCAAGTTTATCATACTGGTCAAATATCTCACACAGAAGTTGAAGTGAGATAGGTGCTGTAAATACACCAGCTGCACAGCCACATGACTCTTTTGCATGTTGAGGATGTGGAGCTGAATCTGAACCGAACATCACTTTTGGGTGAGCTTCAAGTGCTACATTTAAGAGAGCATCTAAATCTTCAGGACGTTTAGCGATTGGTTTACAAAACAGGTGAGGCATCATCATCCCGCCAACAACATCATCTAGAGTTAGAAGCAGGTGATGAACAGTGATAGTTGCATATAGGTTTTCATATTTGTCTAGCATATCTACTGCAGCTTTAGTTGTAATGTGTTCCATGATTATTTTTAGGTTTGGAAAGTTTTTAGCTAAAAGCTCATATATACTCATAAACTCAGCTTCTCTATCCATAACAAAACCATCAGTCTCGCCATGAACACAAAGAGGAATCTGCATGTCACTCATAGCTTGAAGAGTCGGTCTCATCTCTTCAATGTCAAAAGATGAAACACCACCCTCTGAGTTTGTAGTAATACCGGCAGGATAAAGTTTTATCGCTGTGATTTCATCTGCAACACTCTCTAAGAAAGCCTTGTCATAATTTTGATAAAAAAGAGTCATATATGGTTCAAAGTAGTCGTTAGGAACTGCTGCCATGATTCTCTCTTTATAAGCTATTACATCTTCAAGAGATGTTACCGGAGGAACAAGGTTTGGCATAACAATAGCACCACTATAAGAGTAGGCTGTAAGTGGGGCAACATTTTCAAGCATAACCGCATCGCGAAGATGCAGGTGCATATCAAGAGGCATTAAAAGTGTATGAGTTTTCATTTTTTTCCTTAGAATATAGGATAATTAATTTAATGCAATTATAGCTAAATATGGTTTAAAATCTTTGTTATTAAGTTTAATTATATAGCTAGAGTATTATAATGAAGATTATAAAAGAAAAAGTTAATTAATATTATACGAGGTTCGGTTTGAATGATCTTATTGTTGTGGGTTTAATTATTATCTTATTGTTTATATGGCTTCTTGTGTGGAAGTATATTAAGAGAAAGACTGTTGATTATAAGGCTTATATAGATTCTAAAAACTTGGAGCTTGTTGCTATAAATAGGACTTTAGAAGATAGGGTAGTTCAAAGAACCCAAGAGTTAAAAGAGGCTACAGACAAGCTAGAAGAGATAGAAAGAACAGATATCTTGACAGATATACATAACCGTTACTCTATTATGAAAATTCTAGATGCAGAAGTGGACCGTGCAAAACGATACAACAATCCTTTGACGATCTTTATGTATGACGTTGATAATTTTAAACGGGTTAACGACATACATGGATTAAGAGTAGGGGATGATACTTTATATAATTTAACTAAAGTAGTAAAAGATAGCCTGAGGGATATAGATATTGTAGGTAGATATGGCGGGAAAGAGTTTTTAGTGATTATGCCTTCTACCTTACTGTCCGATGCTATAGATGTAGCACAGAGAGTTTGTAAGAGTGTCAGTGATCATAAGTTTAGTCAAATCGAGCACTTAACTATCAGTGTAGGCTTAGTTGAGCTACAAAGAGATGAGACTATGGATATGCTTTTTACAAGAGCAGATCGACTACTTGTTAAATCAAAAAACGGTGGTCGTAACAGAGTTAGTTTTTAAGAGAGGTTTACAAAGAGTTATAGACTCTTTTGTGCCTCTATAATTAAGTCGTTGATAGCTTTTTCATAGCGTTTAGCTTCATCCTCAGAAGTTGATTCAAAACGGGTGACAAGTACAGGTGTTGTATTACTCGCACGAACAAGTCCCCAACCATTTTCAAAGTTTATACGTACACCATCTACATCTATGATATCTTTTATAGCCGGAAATGAAGTAGGAGGGTTTTTGAGTAACTCTTTAACTCTGTCTATGATTTTAAACTTCTCAGCTTCAGTAGTTTTTACTTTAATCTCTTCAGTGGAGAATACTTTTGGCAGTTTTGCTAACTCTGCATCTAAATCTATTCCATCTTTGATGAGTTCTAACATTCTAAGAGTTGCATAGATCGCGTCATCATAACCGAAGTAACGGTTCTTGAAAAATACATGTCCGCTCACTTCACAAGCAAGGTCTGCCTCTGTCTCTTTCATCTTCACTTTGAGATTAGAGTGACCTGTTTTATACATAATAGCAGTAGCTCCACGACGCTCTAACTCATCATACATAACCTGGGAACATTTTACCTCACCGATAACAGTAGGCTTATCCATTTTCATCGCATATAAAAGAGCCATCATATCGCCCTTAATATTGTTCTTGTGAGTTAGAACTGCAATCCTGTCAGCATCACCATCGTAAGCAAATGCGATGTCACCATCACTCTCTAGTAGTTTTTTTACATCTTCTAGGTTATGCTCTTCTGAAGGGTCTGGATGATGATTTGGAAAGCTCCCATCCGGTTCTACATAGAGACCTTTTGTTTTTAGGTTTAGACGTGAGAATATCTCTTCAGTTACAACACCGGCAACACCGTTTCCGCAGTCATAGACTATTTTTGTATCCATACCTTTTAAATGATCAAACATTGCAACTATAAACTCTATATATCTATTTACCGCATCTATCTTTGTCACATCTCTTGGCACAGTGGGAGGGAACTCCATCGCTTCACATTCACGTCCCAGTGCGTAGATATCCTCACTGAAAAATGGAGCTTTCTCTACAGTGATTTTAAAACCGTTATACTCACTTGGATTGTGAGAGCCTGTAATCATAATAGAAGCAGAAGTTCTAACACCATCCCAATCTTGATAGTTTGTAAAGTAGTTCACCGGGGTAGGAACTAACCCCATATCTAAAACTTTTTTACCGCCTGCGTTTAGACCACGAACAAGATACTCAAAAAGTATAGGTGAATGACTTCTTGCATCATAACCAACTGCCACATACTCACCATCTATTTTAGATGCCAGTGCATAACCGATACGAACAACACTCTGCTCATTTAACTCTTTTTCATATATTCCACGGATGTCATATTCTCTATATATACTCAACTATTATTACCTTTTAAATTGTTTGTTTTGATCTATTGTAAAGCTTGGTGTACAGCTTCATTTATTAAAGTGTCGCCATCTGTTCCATTATCCGGAAATTGAGAGTAACCAAAGCCAATATCATACATTAGACTTTTATCTTTTGCAATCTGAAATTCATCTTTGAATGCATTTTTCAATCTTTTAAAAAGTATCTCATAGTTGTCCTCTTCCAGGTACTCGTTAAAGAGTATAGCGAATGTGTTGTCTGAAATATGTGCTACCAAATCTTCATCACGTACCGAATCAACAACTCTTGTACCGGCTTCGGAGATAAACTCAGCACCTTCACTCTTTGATCGGATGTTAATATCATTGTAGTTTTTAATTCTTATTACTACTACTAAAAAAGATTGAGCACGCCTATGAACTCTATGAATCTGCTCAGTAACCATGATATCAATGTTTCTTCTGTTTGGTAATTCGGATATAGGATGGAAATAAGCCTCTTTTACAAGTGCTGTTTCACTCGCTTCACGTTTTTTCATTACGAGTCTCTGCTTTAGATTGTAGATTATGCTCCCAAGCAATAAAACTATTAAAACTAAGAGATAATATTGAAGTCCTGGAATTTCAGCCATCATAGCCACCACCATAATATATTTTGACTCATTGTAACATAAAAATAAATAGACTATACTTTCAGCTATGAATAAAATTAACTACATTGAACTCGGTGCTACTCTGTTTATCCCAGCTGTACATAAAGACCTTGAAGCAATTGTCTGTAGTAATAAGTACCCTGAACTCAAAAGTGTTTTGATTGACACAGAAGATGGAATTATTAGTGAGAGTTTAGATATTGCGTTGAATGCTATAGAGAAACTACTAAAAATATATGAAAAGAAGAAACTAGCAGTTTTTATAAGACCTAGGGATCTTGAAACTTTAAGAGAAATCTTAAAATTAAAAAATATAGATAGGGTTGATGGTTTTATACTTCCGAAATTCTCTTTATCAAATGCAGGGGCTTACTTTAATCTATTAAAAGATTATGATTTTTCAGTTATGCCAAGTATAGAAGGTGAGGAGTTATTTAACCAAAACTTTCTCTATGAACTTCGAGCTATTTTACTTAAACATAAAAAAAATATACTTCTAGTACGTTTTGGTTTAGAGGATATGTTAAGACAACTGAAGATGAAACGCAGTTGTAAGGAGACGATTTTTGACTTTAGTGCGACATCTTATATATTAGGTGCTTTTATAGCAACTTTTAAAAGTGCAGGGTTTGCTATTAGTGGTGGTGTTTATCCCTGCTTTAAAGATGATGATGGATTTAGAAAAGATGTTAAACGTGATCTGAAAGAGGGGCTTTTTTCTAAAACTATAATACACCCACGTCAGATAGAACTCTCAAATGAACTCTACAGGGTTACTCAAGAAGAGTTACGCGAGGCTTTAGAAATATCTAGTAGAAATGAGGCAGTCTTTAATCAAAATGATAAGATGGCTGAGGTTGTGACTATGAAACCTCAAGCGCAAGAGATTATTTTGCGTTCTAAGATTTATGGTGTAGTTTAAGAAAGCAGTTTTTGTACGTTTGTAGAAATTACTCTTGGGGAGACACCTTTTGATAAGACTTTATTGATTGGATAAATATGTGATTTTGAATCTCTTCCCAAGAGTATTATTTTAGGAGAAGTGGAAACCAGTTTTTTATAATGTTTAAAGAAAGTAGGAAGTTGCAGTTTTGTCAGCTTGTCTTCAATTACAAGAACTTTTATACTGTTTTTAACGGCCCATTGAAGTGCCAGTTTTTCATCTATAAATGCTTTTACACTATATGTTCTATCTATCTTTTTTATGTCAGATTCATACTCCATTGCATCTTGAGCTGAGTTGACAAGAACCATAATAAACTCTTTATGAATTTCAGTAAGGTAATCAAAGAGTTCAAAAAGTTTTTGTGTCTCATCTCCTGTTTTATTACTATCAAGCGTGTCAAGATAGTACTTGAGATATGTCTTTGTATTTAAATCATCTCTAACACCAGCCTTATGAAAGTGTGCTTTAACTACTTTTGAGGTTTTTGCTTGAGTCCAGAGTTTACTATCAAGTAAAAAAGCCTGAGCACTTAAAATTTCAACAATACCCTCTTTATATTTTTTAGCCTCTTCATCAAAGAGTTTGTAAAATTCACTTTTAAATCTTTTCTCGAAGTTGTTTACGAGCTCAATATCATGCTTGTATCTCTCATCAAGTTCACCCATCATATGAATCATATCAACATAGGTTCCATTAAGTACTTTATACTCTCTCTTGAGCTCTGGAAACTCTGGAGTTTTCATTTTTTTCTTTAACTCTTCTTTTTTTTGAGCCAAAACTTTTCCAAGCTGTTTCTCACTTGCTCTTAACTGAGTGAGTCTATCAATCATCTTTTGAGTATCATCTTTAATATTTAAATACTCTATTTGACAGGCAAGAAAGACCTCTTCATATGCGAGAACTGGAAATTTTGTCTTGTTTATAAAGTCGTCATATATACTTGTCGTACTCTTGAGATCTTTACTAAGTGCTTTTATATCAGGCGTAAGTATCGCTAAGTCTATCTCATTTAAGTTATTAAAGGTTGTCCATAAAAAGCGTCTTACAACCAAATAGTCCAGTCTTCCAGGAACTTTTTTATATGAAGCTCTTTGATCTATATTATCATTGATGATATCGAAATAGTTTGAGATAGATTTTGGAATATTGAGTGTAGCTTTTACAGCTTCTTTCTTCTCTCCAAAGTCATTTTCGACATCCTCTAATGCAGTTATGTTCTCTTGCTCTATGAAGTGTTCATCAGATGAGTCGTCTGTGCTGTTTTTTGTAATAAGGGACATGATAGAGGAGGCTTTAAAGTCATTGTAATCAAAACAGACTTCTAAGCCCAGAGATGGCATCACATCAAAGTCATTCCAATCATCAACAGTGAAGCTTATTTTTTCTTTTGTAGTGGATATAATAGTACCTAATCCATTACTATCATTAAAAAGAAGAATTTTACCAGTTACATGCATGTGTTGATTCTATCTTTTTTTAACTTAATTTCATATGTTTTATCATGTAACATAGGCACTATATTAAAGAAAAAGTTTAAGTATTTAGCAGTATAATTTAGTAGATGCTTTTTAAGGACGTTAATGAGACATTTTGTGTATTTTCTGTTATTGTATGTTTTCTCAAATGCAGAACCCATAACTCCTATCCCGCAAAAAACCGAAGTAGATAAAGAGGAGGCAGAGCTCGGTAAAAAACTCTTTTTTGATACCATTCTTTCAGTTGATAATACGATATCTTGTGCTAGTTGTCATGACTTACAAAATGGCGGGGATGATGGATTGAAATTCTCTTTTGGCATTAAAGGTTTAGAAGGTGATATAAATGCACCAACTGTTTATAATGCTGCATATAATTTTAGACAGTTTTGGAATGGTAGAGCAGAAGACCTTGCTCATCAAGCATTGGCTCCAATTGAGAACCCTGTGGAAATGGGAAACACTTTTCGTAACCTTATAGCAACTCTTAACAAAACTCCATATAGAAAACAGTTTGGTAATGTATATAGTGATGGTATTACAAAAGAGAACATTGGAGATGCTATTGCAGAGTATGAAAAAACATTAATAACTCCCAACGCTCCTTTTGATAAGTATCTTAGGGGAGATAAATCAGCCATATCACAGAAGCAGAAAGAGGGGTATGAGCTTTTTAAAACAAAAGGGTGTATCACCTGCCACCATGGTATAAATGTAGGGGGTAACCTTTACAATAAGTTTGGCGTAATGGAAGAAGCCATAAGCAAGAGACTTGGCAGATACGAAGTGACAAAAAATGAA
>JBDLHW010000082.1:0-8051 GCA_039715155.1 Campylobacterota bacterium
GGTCATGCTTAGTAACAGCTTCTATCTCTTCAATTCTCTCTACTGAGAAAGTAGCATTTTTAACAATCTTGTCTGCATCTTCTTGAGGGATCTTGCCTAACTTTGCCCATGCCTTTACAGCTGCTTTTTCTACTTCAAGCCATGCTGCATATCTTGCATGTTGTGTCCACTTCTCTTCCATCTCTGGTCTTGCATATCTCTCTACCATCTACACTATCCTTATCTTTTATGCTAAAATTTCGCAATTATTATAGTAAGGCATTCTACAAAATTTATAGTAAAGAACTAATTAAAAAGGAATTAAATTTTGCCATTTGTAAAGAAGAAAATGTTCTCAGAAAAAAAGCAGAAAGCTTTTCTGTTTCTAATCGAAGAGTTAGGCTACACACAAAAAGAGGCACAGCGTTTTATCTCCAAAGGAAGAGTTCTTGTTAATGGTGAAAAGATGATGAAGACTGCCGGAGAAGTTGAGGGTGAGTTTGAGTTTATTTTTTTCGAACCTATTAGTAAAGGTCTTGAACCTACTTATGTAGAAGATGAGTTTGTCGTCTTTGACAAACCAAGTGGAGTGCTTATTCATCCTCAAACAAAACGAACACCCTACTCTTTAATAGATGAACTTAAGTATCAGTTTGGACGTAATGCTAATATAGCACATAGAATTGATCAAGAGACAAGCGGACTTGTTTTATGTGCTAGGAACAAAACTAGCGAGAGAGATATTAAGATGATGTTTCAAGAGAGAGATATGAAGAAGAGATATCTTGCTATGGTTCATGGTGAATTTAAAGAGGAGTTGTGTGTTGAAGCTCCAATACTTCGTTCACAAGCTGAGACTGCTGTTGTTAGAATGGTTGTACATATCCATGAAACTGGAAAAGTATCTAAAACAGATTTTAGACCTCTGAAATATTTTCCAGAGTTAGACATGACTCTAATCGAGTGTTCACCTTTTACTGGAAGACAACATCAGATTAGAGTTCATTTGTTCCACGTGAAACATCCAATTGTTGGAGATCCAATTTATGGACAGAGTGAAGAGGATATGATAAAGTTTCTAGATAAAACTTTAACTCCAGAAGATAGAATAAATAATTCTGGTGCAAAGAGATTACTTCTCCATGCAAATGAATTAGAGTTTGAACTTTATGACAAAGTCTATAATATTAAAAGTGATATAGATTTTGAGAAAGTATGTATTGAGAGTATGGATATTAGTGTTTAGTGTATAGTAAATATAGTTGCACTCTTTTTTTTTAAACGCTTCACGTTTTAATTCTGTTAGTCACTGCTGGATTTGTACATAATCTTTCTAGTACTTATTTGTTTCACATGAAACAAACCTTATATCCTTAATAACAATAGTATTAAAGTAGAGTTGCAGTTTAAAGTAGATAGGAGCTAAATCTATTAACTATAAAAATTATATATTGTTATCCAACACTAATTTAAAGGCCATGTTTTAGGCTTTCTTCTATCAAATGTGAATAACTTATTTGATAAAATGTAATTTTTCTCCTTTAAATAATTATAATAAATTAAAATTTCTACAAACCCCTATATATAGGGGTTTAAGTAATAGAATATATTATATTTCAGATTATATTTATCTAAATAAATTCTTAATTAAGTGACAAATCTTTCAATTTGTCTTCTAATAATGTGTATATGTATTCACAGCTTACAACAATGTGTGAATACTACACATTTTATATAAATTTATAAATATCTCTATTAAGTATAATTTTAATTAAGTAGTATTTTGTCAGTTTTGACAATTTTAATCAAGTGTAAGTTTGTTAGATAGTTATAAGAAAAGTAGGGTATCATTACATTTATAAACGACCTCCCTGGTGTGTTGGTCGTTTTACTTCTAAGAGTTTAAACTTTGTTATATCTTTTTATGATTTTTTTCACACGTGCTCTAAGATTTTTAATTGCTTCTGTACTTGTTTTACCGTCTGCTGTAAGATTTTCAAAATCTTCACCAAGTTGAGCCTTTGCTATCCAGCCTATTTTGTTATGATACTTCAATCCAACGAACTGTACATCACCAAAGTGACCCTTACAAAGTTTATATGTCTCTTTGATTCTATCTGAGTCTGTTTTATCTGCCATAATATTTCTCCTTAATTTTATTTCATAAAATGAAGGAAACCCTCATCTTATAGTCCATAAAAGGAACAAGGTCCCTTTCACTTCGCTTAGGCCGGTGAGGCCACTAAAGTTTTATATGAAAATCTATTACTATTCTATCTCAAAATGATTACAAATGCTAATCGTCTTTAGTTGCAGCTCTCATAAAGCCTATTAAACCTACGGCAAATATTACTACTAAAAACACTACTTGAAATATTTCTATATAACCCATTATATCTCTCCCTCAGTTTTCTCTTTAAGCTGACCACATGCAGCACTAATGTCTATGCCCTTAGAGTCACGTATAGTACAAAGCAGACCATGTTTAACCAGATACTCTTGAAACGCAACCATATCAGCCCTGCTGGGTCTATTATAGTCACTACCAGGATATGGATTAAAGTAGATTAGGTTTACTTTGGCTTTAATGTCTGTTAAAAGCTTCACAAGCTTCTTTGCAGAGCCTAAATCATCATTCTTACCCTTAATTACAAGATACTCAAACATAACACGCTTACGAGTGTCTATAGGAAAGCGTTTAACAGCCTCTATGATAGAGTTAATGTTATGAGCCTTGTTCATAGGGATAAGCTCACTTCTAAGCTCATCATCAACAGCATGAAGAGATATAGCGATGTGAACACCTAAATCCATCTCTCCAAGCTTATCTATTTTAGTGCTCAAACCACTTGTAGAGACTGTTTGACGTTTGCCACCAATAGCTAAGCCCTCTTCCTCTTTAAAGATCTCTATCGCTTGGGCTAAGTTAGTTAGGTTATCAAGGGGCTCACCCATTCCCATATAGACTATATTTATCTTACGGTTATGTTTGTGGTTGTTATCGCGTTTGAGAGTTACAACTTGAGCTACAATCTCTCCAGCAGTCAAGTCCCTTGTAAAACCACCCTTGGCTGTTAGACAAAATGTGCACCCTACTTTACATCCAACTTGTGTTGAAACACATATGGTGTATTTTGCTTCCTGGCAAACATTTCCATCTTCATCTTTTAGCTCATCTTTCATTTTGAGCCAAACAGCCTCCATTGTTTTACCATCTTGTAGCTCTAGAAGATATTTGATTGTTCCATCACTGGACTCTTCTTTGTTTGCAATTTTAAGTGGGTTTACTACAAACTTCTCTGCAAGTTCTTCTTTTAGAGATTTTGGAATATTTTTCATATCATCAAAGCTTTGCGCGTATTGATGATAGAGCCAACCGTATATCTGCTTTACACGAAAGGCAGGTTTAATCAGTTGAACTAACTCTTTTTGAGTGAAGTCATAGAGTGAAGGTTTTATTTCGCTCATTTGGCTGTTAACTCCTTGATACGTTTTTTTACATGTTCTCCTAAAAGAACTTTTGCTTTTTCGTGATTCTTTAAAAAATCTTCATGAGCATTTTCGTTAGTGTAGTTAGTTACACAAAAAACTCCACCGGCTGGGATATTAAACTCCTCTGCTATTTTTAAAACAGAGAAAAATTCCATATTTTCAATTCCCACATCAAACTTCAAAAAGTTTTTTGCTAACTCTGCATTTGTAGAGATATAGTTAGAAGAGTTTACAACAATATCTTTCTCGTTAGTTGTGTTAGTTGAGACCACGTTATCAAGTGGAGTGTAAGCATCATTACTTAAAAATGCCAATTCGATGTTTGAAGCTGTTTTAGATTCTACTATGTCAAATATTTTTTTATCGCCATAACTTCCAGCACTTCCAACAAAGAGTAAAAACTCCGGCTTATCAAAAAGGCATATACGAGTGAGGTTCATGGCAGTCTCTATAAGCCCTACACCCATAGGTTGAGCGAAATCAAAAGTTTCGTTATTTCCAGCACATATAATCATATTAAAGCCTCACAGGTATATTTTGATCATGTAGATAATGTTTCAAATCCATAATATCAATCTCTTTATAGTGAAATATACTAGCAGCAAGAGCAGCATCTGCACCACACTCAAAGGCATCTTTAATATGTTCCATTGTCCCTGCTCCACCACTGGCAATTACCGGAACGTTGACAGCCTTAGATATCTGCTCAGTGATGTTTAGCTCAAATCCAGCCTTTGTACCATCGGCATCCATTGAGGTCAAAAGTATCTCTCCTGAACCTCTATCAACAACTTCTTTAGCCCACTCAACAGCATCAAGTCCAGTATCAACACGACCACCATTTAAAAATACGTGATACTTCTCCCCAGCTCTTTTTACATCTATAGCAGTAACAATACACTGAGAACCAAAGCGTTTAGCACCCTCGTCTATAAGTTCAGGTCTTTTTATTGCTGCGGAGTTTACACTCACTTTGTCACAGCCTACATTTAAAAGCTTGTAAATATCATCAAGTTTTCTGATTCCTCCACCAACGGTGAGTGGTATAAATATCTCACGTGCAACTTCTGCAACTATATCTACTATGGTATCACGATTATCACTTGAGGCTGTAATATCTAAAAATGTAAGTTCATCAGCACCCTCTTCATTGTAACGACGTGCAACTTCAACAGGATCCCCTGCATCTTTTAAACCAACAAAGTTAACACCTTTAACAACACGTCCATCTTTTACATCGAGACATGGGATAATTCTTTTTGCGAAATAATTCATAGTAGTATATAGACCTCTTATAATATAATGCAATTATACATCTTTAGGCTTAATGGAGGGTTTACTCCTCAGTGCTTACTTCGTAACTGAACTTTCAGTTTAAATTCTATAAATGACAGGGAATTATTGTTTATTTGATAGCTCTCATGTTTCACATGAAACATTGTGATATTATAAGAAAAACATATAGAAACAATTCAGTTTTATGACAGTTTAATAAACATAGGACTATAATGACTTATAATAGTATTTTGAGGGGTGGTTTTATGGACAAAGGGCATGTTGTTGAACATCTACGAGCAGCGAAAGCAGCACATATTAAGTGGGTACAAAAAGCGAAGTTATTAATAAGTGGTTTAGAAGTACAAGAGGATGCAATTCCTGTTGATTCGACGGAGTGTAAATTTGGAAAATGGTTTTATGGTGAGGGACAAGTTTTAAATTCACTATCCAACAATCCTCCAGAGTGTATGTCAAAGATAGAGAACCTGCACTTTCAGCTGCATGATACATATTTAAAAATATTTAGTGTCTATTTTGGGAAGAAAGAGGGTGGTTTTTTCGCAAAGATGTTTGGAATTAAAAGAAAAAGTATAAATGAGCATGAGAAACAAGCCGCTGTCACTTACTACAATGAGATGGAAGCGATCTCAAAAGAGTTAATTGATGAAATTAATAGACTTGAGAGAAGGTTAATCGCTGTAGCAGACGAAAGAATAAAAAATCTTATATAGTAGTATGTTTCTAAAGGAACGAGATGGCTGAAGCAGATTTTTTGGTATGAGCAGTACATCAATTACGTCTATTTTAATCTATTATTTCCTGTTTATGTATTAAAAAGTGGCAAATATACATTTTTTTGATATCTGTTACCTTACTATAAGCAAAAGTGTAATAGACTCATCTTCATGAAAAAAGAAAACGTTGTAGCAAAGAAGAAGTTCGGACAGAATTTTTTAAAAGATGAGAGCGTTTTGAGAAAAATCGTCGAAGCGATGCCCAAAAACGATAATAAAATCGTAGAGATTGGACCTGGCTTAGGTGATTTAACTAAATTTTTAGTTGATGTCAAAAGTGTAGAAGCTTTTGAGGTAGATACCGATTTATGTAAACTGTTACAGAGTGAATTTAAAGAAGAGATCGATACCAAGCGACTCCACATAAACTGTGGGGATGTGTTGCAAGCTTGGCAGAGTGCTTTAGTTGACGAACCGTACGATTTAGTGGCAAACCTGCCTTACTATATCGCTACGAATATAATCCTAAAAGCACTCGCAGATCCAATGTGTAAAAATATACTCGTAATGGTGCAGCTTGAAGTAGCAGAGAAGTTCTGTGCTGAATCAGGTGATAAGGTGTTTGGTTCTTTGGGTATTATTACCCAGAGTGTAGGTGACGCTCATATTGTTGTGAGAGTACCGCCAACTGCATTTGATCCTCAGCCAAAGATTGACTCTGCTGTTTTTTTAATTGCTAAGAAGAAAGATAGAAGTGACAAAGATTTCGAGGATATGCTTAGAGTTGCATTTACGCAACCTCGAAAGACTCTCATGAAAAACTTATCTTCAAAGTATGAAAAGACTATGCTACAAGAGGCTTTTGACTCGTTAGAGTTTACACATACGGTTCGTCCTCATCAAGTTTCCACTAGTGACTTTCACCAACTCTATAAAAAATTAAAATGAATATAAAAAGGAGTTTGGATGGCAGAAGAGATACAGGGGACTATGCAAAAAGCACCCCAAGCAGATACGAAACCAAAAACGAACGAAAATAAAAACAGAAGACCAAATAACCGTAAACCTAACCCAAGTAGAGGCGGAAAACCAGGTGAAAAACCATCAGGTAATAAATCAGGCGGAAATAGAAACAAAAACCGTAACAACAGATATAGACGTCAACCGACACCAGTTGATGAAAGCTTAAAAACATTTGTTGGCAAAAACCAAGATGCTCACAAACAGAGACTTAATCCTCACTATAAATTAGATTTAAACTCAAAAGCGAAAATTAGAGTAACTCCACTAGGTGGACTTGGCGAGATTGGTGGAAACATCATGATTTTTGAGACTGAAAAAGAGGCTATATTAGTCGATGTTGGTATGAGTTTCCCTGATGAGACTATGCACGGTGTTGATATCTTAATCCCAGATTTTGGATATCTACGTGAGATTAAAGATAAGATCGTCGGTGTAGTTATTACTCACGCTCACGAAGACCACATCGGTGCAATGCCTTACCTTTATAAAGAGATGCAGTTTCCTATATATGGAACACCACTTCCACTTGCGATGATTGGTAATAAATTTGATGAGCACCATATAAAAGAGCATAGAAAATATTTCAACCCAATTGTTAAACGTGAAGTTTACAAAATAGGTAACGACTTTGAAGTAGAGTGGATGCATATGACTCACTCTATTTTAGACTCTTCATCAGTTGCAATCACAACTGATGCAGGTACTGTTATTCACACAGGTGACTTTAAAATCGATTATACTCCGGTAGACGGGTACACAACAGATATGCACAGATTGGCTCATTATGGTGAAAAAGGTGTTCTCTGTCTTTTAAGTGATTCTACAAATTCACATAATCCGATTCCAACAGGTTCAGAATTAAGTGTTGCTCCAGCACTTGATCGTATATTTAGCAAGGCAGAGGGTAGAGTACTTCTTTCTACGTTTAGCTCTAACATTCACCGTGTGCAACAAGCTATACAGTATGGTATCAAGTATGGCCGTAAAGTTTGTGTAATAGGACGTTCAATGGAGCGAAATATTGAGATTGCAATGCAGTATGATTATGTTAAATTTCCAAAAAATATCTTTATTGATGCGGATGAAGTTTCTCGCATGAACGATAAAGAAGTTCTAATCGTTACAACTGGTTCTCAAGGGGAAGCAAACTCAGCACTATTTAGAATGTCAATAGGTGAGCATAGACACATTAAAATCAAACCGACTGATTTAATCGTTCTCTCATCTCGTGCTATTCCTGGTAATGAGGGAAGTATCTCTGGAATGTTAAATCACCTTCAACGTGCTGGTGCTAAAGTAGAGATGAGTAAAGATATTCACGTTTCCGGTCACGCATCTATGGAAGAGCAGAAGCTTATGTTGCGTTTAGTGAACCCTAAGTTCTTCCTGCCAATTCACGGTGAGTACAACCACGTAATGAAGCACAGAGAGACTGGTATGATGTGTGGCGTACCTGAGAGAAATATCCTGCTTATGACAGATGGTGAGCAGATAGAGATCGCACCAAAATTTATGAGAAAAGTGAAAACTGTAAAAACCGGTAAG